>JBHLPQ010000245.1:0-5109 GCA_048939265.1 Promethearchaeota archaeon | reverse complement strand
GATAAACAAGTAAAAGAAACAGAAGCTGAAATCCAAGAGCTTGAGAATAAACTGAAGGGCTTTTCTTCTTTCAAAAAAGAGTATGAGCATCTCACGAAGGAATTGGAAGATAAAAGAAAAGAAGAACGATCTCTTGAGAACTTAATTGCGGTTTTAGAAGAACGAATCGAAAATCAGACCAATCAAATTGAAGAACTGAAAAAACGTAAACCTGAAATCGAGTTTTTAGAAAAGGAGATTACCCAGCTTCTTATAGAAGAAGAAATTTTGGATAAACTAAAGAGGGAAGTATTTCATACGAAGGGAGCACCCTTTTATGCGATCAGTAAAGTATTACCTAGATTAGGAAAACGAGCTTCATTTATTCTGGCGGAACTTACCAATGACAGATTCTCTCATATTCAATTGCAAAAAGTAGATTCTGATAGACAAGGAATGGGGTTTGAGATTTTGATAAAAGTACCTGAAGGAATGCGTGATGTCGCAACATTTTCAGGGGGTGAAAGAACTCAAATTAATGCTGCTTTACGATTGGCCATCAGTGAAGAGATTTCTGAACTCGGGCAAGTTGAGGGAACTGCGATAGCAAGTAAAAAGACATTATTCATTGATGAAGGAGATTTAGGTTCACTTGATACTTTGGAAGCACAACAGGCATTTGTAACCAAGCTATTTAAGTTAACACCGCGATTCAAAATCATTTTGATAACTCACCTTCAGGAGATTGCAGATCAATTCCCCCATTCCATTAATATTACTCGAGATGCCTATGGTCGGTCTATTAAAGGGAATTAAGAGCTATCTTTGTGAGTTTGCATGACAATTGACCAATTCCTTAGCGATATGGAAGCTCATTCATCCTACCGACAACAGATGATTTTTAAAACATCAATTCCTGCCAAATCAGCCAAATATGGCAGTCTTGAATTCGAACTCAACTTAGAACTGGCCAATTGGTTAAAACAGAAACAACTTAAACTTTATTCTCACCAAGCTGAAGCTTTAAATGCTATCAATAAAGGAAAAAACGTAGTGATAACTACACCGACAGCTTCAGGAAAAACATTAATCTTTTCCCTTTCCGTTGCAAATGCGATAGCTCAAAGACGAGCAGTGACCGCATTATTCCTTTATCCTACAAAAGCCCTCGCGAACGACCAATTAAAAAAGTTAGAGGAATTAAATGAAGTTTTAAATGGGCGATTACGCCCCTATATTTACGATGGAGATACACCTAGTAGATTACGACCTCAGATTAGGAATTTTGCTCACTCAATAATTTCCAATCCATATGCAATTCATCAATACCTCGATTGGCACCAGAAATGGGATAGATTTTTCAGGAACTTGAGGTTTATAGTAATAGACGAAGCACACCAGTATAGAGGAATTTTTGGTTCTAATGTTGCCCAATTACTCCGTCGATTAAATCGGATAATCAATTATTATGGATCCATACCCCAATACATCCTTTCTTCAGCAACAATTAATAATCCTAAAGACTTCATTACAAAACTTATTGGGAAACCTGTCGAGATAATCAACAACGATGGGGCGGAATACGGTAAAAAACACCTTATATTATGGAACCCTCCTTATATCGAGCGTTATAAACTGAGAAAGCGTTCTCCGCATCAAGAGACACGTGACTTACTTGTTAAATTTCTAAAAGCTAATTATCAAACCCTTTGCTTCACATTATCACGTCGAATGGCGGAACTAGTTTCATTGTGGGTAAAACAAGATATGAGGGAAAATGGACTAGACCATGATCAAGTGATGTCCTATCGTGCTGGTTATCGTCCCTTAGAACGTCGTGAAATAGAGAATAAATTACGGAACCGTGAAATTCAGGCGGTTGTTTCGACCAATGCTCTTGAAGTAGGAATTGATATTGGTAACTTAGACGCAGTTCTATTATCAGGATTTCCGGGAACTATAATTTCCACTTGGCAACAAATTGGCAGGGTGGGGAGAACACTAAGACCTTCATTAGCCACTTTGATTTTGTTTGAAGATCCCCTCCAACAATTTCTTGGAAAACACCCGAATTATTTTCTTGAGAAGAATCCAGAAAATGCAATTATTGATTTAGATAATCCGTATATCCTGAAGGGGCATATTCTATGTGCTGCAGCAGAACTCCCATTGTCACTGGACGAGATCCAGCAAATTTGGGGTGAAAAAGGGAGGATTCTAGCTCAGGAACTAAGAAAAGAGGAATTAGTAAAGATTGTTCCTGTTGGATTAACTAGTAGTTCCCATAACAGACCAGCATCAGTGATAAGCCTTAATTCGGCCTTCACAGATATTATCGAAGTTAGGATTCAGGGAAAACTTTTAGAAACCATGAGTATCCCCCAAGCATATCGTGAAGCACACGAAGGAGCCATCCTCATCCATCAAGGCAAAACTTACCTTGTTGAAGCACTTGATCTCAAAAAAAAGAAGGCTCTTGCATCTCATGTCGATGTTGACTATTATACAGATGCATTGAGTACTTCGGAAGTTAAAGTCTTAAAAACACTTATGACAAAAGATATTGGATTTCCTCTTTTCTTCGGAGAAGTTCAAGTCACAGAATTGTATCATTCTTATCGGAGAAAGACTTTTGATGAAGTTCTTGAGGTTTTACCACTTGATTTACCCTCCTTAGAGTTTACGACAAAAGCACTCTGGATTGAAATTCCTCAGGAAATTGTAGATCGTATTCAAATCGATGCTCTTGACTTTTCGGGGGGGATTCACGCATTGGAACACGCAACTATTGCATTATCCCCGATATATGCAATGTGTGACCGATGGGACATTGGTGGAACTTCTTATCCTTGTTTTCCCGTAGATGGAAAAGCCAAGGTGTTTATTTATGATGGATTTCCTGGAGGAATTGGGATTTCTGAGCAACTATTCGAAAAATTTGTTGAATTGCTTAAAGATGTCTTAGAGCTCATTAAGGATTGTGAATGTGAGGATGGTTGTCCGAGTTGTGTACAATCTCCTAAATGCGGTAATGACAACTTCCCACTAGATAAACAGGTAGCCATAATTATTTTGGAAGAATTATTACTATTGGAAAATGAAACCAATTGTTAAGTTAATGGAGGTTGGAGAGATCTTTAATTTTCCTACTCATCTCTAAAAACAGCTCTGTCCTTGGTTTCATTACAACAGTCTTCAATTGAGGAAATCATCCAAGATAGAGGTGATTCTCCTGCAGATACGGAAAGAAACCTACTTAGTCATCAAAGTATGGGATTTGTATGAAGTAAGCAAGTTAATGGTAAAACGGTATATTTTTGTTCAATAAGATGAATCTATATAATCATCTTGAATGTTATCGTCCAAACAAGGATATACTACCAAGATGTTATAAAATTACAAAAAAAGTTTGATTTTTAAGGGGATCGTAATCACATTGTTACATCAGGGTGAACAATGTGTCTTTGAGAAGTTTAGCAATTTTGTCACACAAAGGCGGTGTTGGCAAATCTAGCATTGCTGTGAATATAGCTGTTCATTTAGCTAAAGTTGGCAAGAGAGTTTGTCTGTTAGACAATGATTTCCATGGTCCTAGTATAATGACTTTTTTCCAAAGGGATCCTGAGGTTAATTGGCTTAATGAATATTTATTAGGTAACGAAACCATGGATAATTGCTTACAAAATGTATCTCCTACGCTTGGATTATCAGGGAAATTATGGGTAGGATATGCGGATCCTACTCCTGAGTCAATTCAGAATCTTATTAGAATTGATCAGAAAACATCAATTAAAATGCTTCAAAACCTCATTAAGTTGAAGAAGGGGTTTAAAGAGAAGCCTTATGAAATTGAATATTTAATTGTCGATTGTTCTCCTGGAACGGGATACTCTACCGTTAATGTGATGCTTGCAACTGATTCAAGTCTCTTTATTGTCAAATTGAGTAACGCAGATCTTTTTGGTACTTCTCAAATGATTGCTGGCCTTTATAAGCAACTAAAAAACAGATCACTGGTTTTAGCTAACCTCATTCCTAAAGAAGCAATCCAGAGTGACACAAAAAAGCAAGAGATCCAGAAATTGATTGAGAAACGGTTCACTGCAGACATTGGAGATAAAATAGTGGAATTTCTTGGATGGATTCCTACTGATTTTGAGTTACAAAATATCGAATTTCAAGAAGCTGTGAAGAGTTTACAAGGACAGGAGTCCTCACGAATTATCTACACTTTAGAACAGCCAGCTCATGTGTTCTCAACCACTTTAATCGATTTAATCCCCACATTATTTGGCGAGGTGGAATAACAACGATTATATACGCGGTATATGTCCTAACTGAGGATGGTAAAACACTCATATCGGAACACTTTCAATCCACAGAGGATGTTCCAAATGAGGTTTTACTAGGTGGATTATTTACCGCGCTCCAGAGTATGGCTAAAGATATGGCTAAACAAGACACTGAAATGAAAAGCGTTGAAATAGAAGGCCTCTCCTATCACATCAGGTCGTTTGGTTTGATTCGTATTGTGTTAGTAACGAACGTACCAAAGACTCCTGAAGATATCATTCAAACTTTAGGATTACGTTTCATCAATGAATATGGAGACGTCTTAGCACAAGCAGAGTTCAATTCAGGTGTTTTCAGTCCTTTTAAGAATACAATACAGGACATTATGAAGCAATTAGTCGGTTATGATGAATCAAAATCAATAAAACCAAGTAAGAGGTTAAATACGGGAGAAATTTTTTTGCTACCTCACCATTTGCAGGCAACAGCATTGGCTTTAGTTACCTTAGAAGAAGGAACTGTTTCTGATATTGCCATGGAAAGTGGGGAAGAAACAGATATTATTGAAAAGAACTTGGCTACTTTGAAAGAAAAGGGATTCATTGGGACAAAAAAGCGGAAGAAAAAAACTATCTACTTCTGTACGATTTAATTTGTGAAATAAAGGCATAGAACTTCACGAAATCCCGTAAAGATGATTCAATTGCAAACTACTTCATAATTTTGAAAAGTCATATATAATGGAAAACCTTATACATCTGAGATGGCTTTTATACGGGTCATTTTGGTAGATGACTTGAATGGTTATTTTAGGGAGGAAATTTCAGTTTTGATCTT
>JBHLPQ010000086.1:0-15252 GCA_048939265.1 Promethearchaeota archaeon | reverse complement strand
AGATCCAATTACTATATTTATCTCTACAATAGTCACAACATTATTAACTTTAGTTGGAAAAATTGACAATTTAGGTCAAATGGTAACAACTCTCACCCCTGATAATTTTTTGAGTTTTATTGCTCTAGTAGTTATGTTTATATTCTCCATTCCAGCTATTCTCGTCTTTTTGATCAGTGAAATCATTGGTTTATTCTTATTCGAAGGTGTTTTTGGGATGCATCTTACAGGAGAAGCGTTAATTAAAGCAAAGTTCCTGATTTATGTTGTAATCGGAATTCCATTTGCTTTCTATCTCCCGAAGATTTTTAAGGCACTCAGATTAAGATATTGGGGTGTTTGGCCTTCAGTTGGACGGTATGAGCCCGATTAATAGTTGGTGAGTCAAAATGTCAGTAAATACATCTCAAGTTACCTCTAGTAGTGAAGAAAGAAAAATAATCGTTGAAATCAAGAATCTAAGTAAACATTTTGAGGGATTGAAAGCAGTAAATGACGTTAGCTTTAACATACGAGCTGGGGAGCTAATCGGAGTTATTGGCCCAAATGGAGCAGGTAAAACCACCTTGTTCAATCTTCTCACGGGATTTTTAAAACCAACTAGTGGACAAGTTTTATTTGAAGGAAAGGATATCACAGGATGGCCAACTTTTAAAATTTCAAAACTAGGGATTGCCCGAACATTTCAACTTGTACGCCCATTCCGGTTTCTCGATGCTTTAGAAAATGCTATGGTTCCGCATATTCCTAAAAATTTCTATGCGAAATCATCTACTCTCCGAAACAAAGCAATTTGGTCTTTAATTACAGTTGATTTAGCCGAGAAAAAGAACTACCCCGCCTTTATCCTACCCCACGGTGACTTAAAACGACTAGATATTGCTAGGTCTTTTGCTGTTCAACCTCGAATCTTATTACTCGATGAACCTTTTTCTGGTCTCAGTTATGAAGAGGCATTTCGAGTCCAGAGATTGATTCGTGATGCTCACAAAGGTGGTATGGCAGTTATTATTGTCGAACACAAACTTAAAATACTGATGAAACTAGTCGAGAAAGTTCTTGTTCTTCACCAAGGCAGGTTAATAGGAGAAGGATCCCCAAAAGAGATATCGAATAACCAAGAAGTCATAAATGCATATCTAGGAACGGAGGCGAAAGATTATGCCTGAATCAACTCATCTTCTTGAACTTCAAGAAGCAAGCGTCCATTATGGACGTGCAATTATATTAGCATCTGTCTCAATCACTGTTAAGACAGGAGAACTGGTTGCCATTATTGGGCCAAATGGAACAGGAAAATCCACTTTGTTAAGAGCAATATCAGGGCTTGTAGAACTCGAACGTGGAAAGATTTTTTTTGAGGGACAGTTAATTGCAGAGTCTACAAAGAGTGAGTTCCGGGTAATGGGCAGAAATCGCTCACTAAAACCTCACAAAATAGTTGAGCTCGGGATTGTTCATTGTCCTGAGAGAAGAAGGCTTTTTACGGAGTCCTCTGTAAGGGATAACCTCGAATTAGGCGCCTACACTATCACAGATACAAACAAAGCTGAGGAAACAATGGAGTGGGTTTTAGAGCTTTTCCCTTTTATTAAGGACCGTCTTGATGAAAAGGCAGGTGTTTTTTCTGGTGGAGAACAACAAATGATCGCCATAGGGCGCTCTCTCATGGGAAATCCTAAGTTAATGCTTTTAGATGAGCCTAGTTTAGGTTTAGCTCCAATGATTAAACGAAATATCGTTGATGCAATAAGAAAAATCCAGAAAGCAGGAACGACAATCTTGTTAGTAGAACAAGATGCAAGTATAGCATTAGAAATCTGTGACCGAGGCTATCTGCTCGAAGATGGTAGGATTGAACTAGAAGGAACTAGTTCTGAATTATCTGGCAATGAGCATGTTAAAGAAGCCTATCTAGGAATTGCATAGTGTTTCATACATCTCAATATTTTTCTCAATCCTTTTTTTATAATAAGACTCTCTCCTGATTTTTCTTTACAGCGTTCAAGAATCTTAAGAGAGGAGATTTAAGATACCTCGCTGTTGATGTAAAACGCTGATATCTCAACTCTGTAGGTGAATGAAATGGTATATGATTTAATTATCATGAACGGCAAAATCATTGATGGAATAGGAAATCCTTGGTATCGAGCTGATATAGGTATTCGTAATGGAAAAATAACAAAAATTGGAATGTTAGACAGATCAAAAACAGAGATTAAAATCAATGTTAATGGTTTGATAGTCGTTCCTGGTTTCATTGATCCTCATAGTCACTCTGACTTTGCTATCCCCTTCGATCCTCGTCTTGAGTCAACAGTTCGACAAGGAATAACTACCTCAGTCATAGGGAACTGCGGGGATTCGCTCGCACCAATCAATCCAGATAAATTAGAAATCTTTGAGAAATTAGCGAATGTTTTCTCCCCTCCTGGGGAAACAATCAAATTTTCTTGGCACACTTTTACTGAGTATCTTGACGCAATAGAGAAAGGAGGTTGTTCTATTAATATTGCTCCCCTTGTTGGGTTTGGAACCATCCGTATAGCAGGAGGACCAGGGTTTGAAGATCGGCCACCTACTTCTGAAGAACTTAAGCAAATGAAAATGTATGTTCACGAAGCAATGAAGTCAGGTGCTTTTGGAATGAGCACAGGATTAATCTATACTCCTCAAGTTTATGCTAAAACTGAAGAGATCATTGAATTAGCAAAGGTAGTGGCAGAATATGGAGGCCTTTATTTTTCACATATTCGAGGTGAGGGAGCGACCGTAGTTAAGGCAGTTGAGGAAATGATACAAATTGTCGAGAAATCAGGCTGTTCTGGGGGACAGGTGGCTCATCACAAAGTGTCAGGACAATTAAACTGGGGAAAAAGTACAGAAACCTTATATCTTATAAGAAAAGCAAATGAAAAAGGATTGAATATCACTTGTGATCAGTATCCTTATAATAGGAGCATGACTTCTCTCATTACAATTCTTCCACCCTGGGTTCATATTGGGGGAATCGAGAAAATTCTCGAGCGTTTAGAAGATTCTGATTCATTAGAGCGAATTAAAAACGATATCACACAGGGAATCCAAGGTTGGGAAAATCTGATGGCCCTAGGGGCTGATAATATATATATTTCGTCAGTTAAGACGGATCGTTGGAAAGAGGTTGAAGGAAAAAGTATCAGCGAAATAACTAAACTCAAAGACATACAAGATGATATAACAACAGCAATTAAATTAATTCGGGAAGAAAAAGGGGAAGTTTCTATTGTATGCGAGGGTATGAATGAGGAAGAAATTCGAAGAATAATGACGAGTAAATATACTATGATTGGAACGGATGGTTGGGGGGTAGCTCCGACTGGTATCCTCAGTCATGGAAAACCGCACCCACGATTTTATGGAACATACCCACGAGTATTAGGGAAATATGTTCGTGAAGAGGGTTTATTGAGTTTAGAAGATGCAATCCGAAAGATGACGAGTTTTCCTGCGCAAAAATTAGGACTCCACTCTCGTGGGATTATTCGTGAAAATATGTGGGCAGACATTGTTGTGCTAGATCCTGATGAAGTAATTGATCGTGCAACATACGAGAATCCTCATCAATTCCCTGAAGGAATAAAACATGTCATCATCAACGGCGAAATCGTAGTAGAAGACGAACAACAGACAGAAAAACTACCTGGAAGAATATTGAAACACAGAAACTGAAGGTGCAAAGAATGAGAACTCGGTTGAATTTGAATGAAATGCCCTACCTTCCCCCAAAAGAGATAAGACAAGCAGGAGAGAAAGGATTATCAGTAGTAAATCGATATAATTTTCCTGAGGACCGAAATTTACTTCAGAAACTCCTAGCTGACTACTCTGGAGTTCCTAAAGAACACATAGTTGCGTATCCTGGTACAGATCTGCTATTAAGAGAGATTGTACATATGTTTGCACAGGAAAGGAAGATTGTAATGGTTTTTCCCACATTTCTCCCTACATTCTACGCAGCCCAACAATTTGCTAAGAATTTGAGTATTATTCCACTAAATCCACCAGATTTTATCTTGAATCCCGATCGTTTGATCAATGAGTTAAATGAACTTGCATTGATTATTGTTGACAATCCTAATAATCCTACAGGAAAACTATTATTGGATAGAAGTACTGTTAAAACAATTCTTGATAATAAAAACGCACTTCTGCTTGTTGACGAGGCTTATTTTGAATTCACTAAAATTACTTACTCCAACTTAATTCAAGAGTATCCAAATCTTGCCATTGGAAGAACGATATCTAAAGCTTTTGGATTAGCAGGAGTCAGAATTGGATATCTCATTGGGGGGAAGACTTTTTTAGATAAATTTGCCACGGTATCTATAATGCTCTCACAGGTTGGAATATACTCAGCAATAGCAGCAATGAAAAATCCTGGATATGTTGGAAAGAATATTGAGATGATCCAAACGGAAAGAGAGAGAGTTAGTCAAGAGGTAAAGAGGATAGGACTTGAAGTCTATCCAAGTACTACCAATTTTTTACTCATAAACACTAGGATACCTGATATAGGAACCAAATTTTTAGAACGAGATGTTTTGATTTTAGATCTTTCAGATCAATGGCTTCCAGGATTTATAAGAGTGGCTGTTGGTTCAAAAGGAGAAAATGACGCCTTTTTGAGAAGTTTAGAAGAAATAATATAAACAATCTTTGATTTTGGGAGGTCACGGATTATGGGAATAAAAGTTGAGAAGAAAAAAACAATCTGGACTATTGTAATAGATAATCCCAAAGTAAGAAATGCTGTTGATGGCCCCACAGCAAGCGCATTGGCAAATGCTTTCAGAGATTTTGATGCAAAAGAGGAAGCACATGTTGCTGTCCTTTGGGGAGCCCATGGACATTTTTGTTCTGGAGCGGACATGAAAGCAATCAAAGAAGGTCTTGGAAATCGGATTGAAAAAACTGGAGATGGGCCTATGGGACCTACACGGATGGTACTATCCAAACCAGTGATTGCTGCTGTGTCTGGTTATGCTGTTGCAGGTGGCCTTGAACTTGCTCTTTGGTGTGATTTGCGAGTTGTTGAGAAAAATGCAATTTTTGGCGTTTTTTGCCGAAGGTGGGGTGTCCCTCTAATAGATGGCGGTACTGTGAGATTACCAAGACTTATCGGACTGAGCAGAGCTCTTGATATGATACTCACTGGACGTCCTGTGGACGCTCACGAGGCATATAGAATAGGTCTGGCAAATCGAATTGTTGAAGAAGGGAGATCAAAAGCTGAAGCGGAAAAACTAGCTGAAAGAATTGCGAAATTTCCCCAAAGATGCTTACAGGAAGATCGGTTATCCACATATGAACAATATAATTATAATTGGGAGAACGCTTTAGCTAATGAATTCAATCATGGACTAGTTTCTCTAAAAAATGTGAATGAAGGGATCAATAGATTTATCAGTGGTGAAGGGCGTCATGGGCAATTTTAAGAAATTTATTCTTTTAAAAATTTGACGAGAAGAGGATTGACTTCATCAGAGTGAGTATAATGAGGGATGTGACCACTTTCCTTGATTGGATGAAATTCAATTGAGGGAACTGTTTCGCACACCATTTGACTTGTTTCGTAAGGAATCGTTTGATCTTCTTCTCCCCAAAACAGCTGTACTGGTACCTTTCGTTTCTCTAGACTTTCATATTTTTCTTTTAAGTTTGTAAATGGAGTATTCAACGCCGTGGAGCGTATTGCACGAAGAAATCCTTTAAATCTCAACTGCTCTGTGTATTTGTTAATATATTCATCGATTTTTCCATATCGGTAAAAGTCGTCCTTCTGTGTTTCTATTATCCGGTTATGTCCTAAGTACACTTTCATCATCAAACTATTCAAGATTGGGACTTTCAAAATTGACATTAAGATATTTCTTCCCATCGAAAAACCTATCGGATCTATCAATGATACCTTATTGACTAGTTTTGGGTACTTATCAGCAAAAACAACGCAAATTCCACCTCCCATCGATAGTCCAATAAGATTAAATTTATCCCCTACAAGTTCAAGCTTTTCAACCAATTCTATAAGCTGTCGTACGAAAAGATCCATGGTGTACTTAAGAACTGGACGATCAGAATACCCCCGACCATACAAATCATATCTTAAAACTCTAAATCCTTCGTTAAGTAAATAATCGTATGTCGGGTCCCAAATAAAAATAGGAGTTGAGAATCCATGCACCAGAACAGTTAGATCTCCTGTTTCTGGTCCATCTAGTTCATAATGAGTATAACCATCTGATAGCTGGATGAAATTACCAGGGAGCGTATTCCGTGTATTCTTGCTTAATTCCTCATATTCATATTTCATTCTATGCATCTCATTTGACTTCTGCATTGTTATTACTCTTACTTGATGACCATAGTATAGGGCCTTAAAAAGGTTGTAAAATTCTTTCTTGATACTATTGTATTTATATCCGTTGAATCAGGACAATAGACATATTATTTTAGAAAAATAAAATCATTTCTATCTGTCATATCCAATTCTTTTGCTTTTTTGCATCAATCCTTACATTAATTTTAGAGGAATAAAAATATCTTAAAATAATCACTTCAAGCTGCCAATTACTAAAGAAGAACGTTTGGGATTTAACTATGCAGAAAATGTACCCCTCCAATTATCTTATGAAAATTATAATCCTAACGCTAATATTATTTCCAATTTCATGTATTTCGAGTTCTACAATTCAGGGGAATCCACAATATGAGTTACAAATATCCAAAATACCGCACTCAAATAGAATTACCACAAAATTAGAGTCATTGGAATTACAGTTTCCAAATAAATATCACAACCTTACTGAACTGTATGCAGAATTGGATTATTTCAACCAAACGGCTTCTGACCTCATTGATTATTCATTCATTGGCTTATCTCATTGGAACAACCCCATTCCCCTTATTACTCTCACCAATGAGGATGTAGCGGAAGATCTCAAGGGAAAAACTTACGTGGTGGCTCATCATCATGCACGGGAACATATCACAATAGAACATACAGTTCGAACTATCCGTGATTTAGTTAATGGTTATTTTACTTTGGATCAGAAAATTGGAGAACTCCTTGATCGTACAATTATATATTTCATTGTCACATTAAATCCTGATAGTCTCGATTACACCATATACAATGATTCGTGGCAACGTAAAAATATGAGACCGATTGATGATGATAATGACGGCTTGATTGATGAAGATGGCCCTGACGATGCAGATGGGGATGGATATATTTCCATCTATTCTGCTGAGTACGAGGATGGAGGATGGGAAACATGGTTAGAAGGAAGTGACGAGGATGGGGATGGATTGATAAATGAAGATGCTGGGGGAGGAGTTGACCTTAATCGAAATTATCCGATCCACTGGAATGATAGTAGTTGTGATAGTGGCTGTACCAGCAATACACTCCTTGAAGATTATCAAGGATCAGCTCCTTTATCGGAAAATGAAACAAAAGCTTTGGTTGATTTCGTGGAAAAACATAAATTCAGCCATGCTTCAAGCTTACATTCTGGAACAATGATCCCTATACTTGGATGGGGCTATACAAATGAACGACAAGCTGAGTATAAACTCTATGAAAAGATGTTAGATTATTGGGAGAGTGAAAGTTTACTCCCTGCAAGTTTTTTTGATGAAACGAACACTGATGTTGATTATACTGTTGCTGGAGATTGGAGTGACTGGAATTATGTCACACAACATATCCTCCCTCTCACCTTAGAAATTTATAAATCAACAGGTACAGGTGATTGGCGTTATTACAAATCTAATGGCACACATAGTATCTATGAAAGTGATGTGAATTTCTTTTTTCCACCAGCAAGTCAGATTGAAAGTGTACATCGTGGCCTCTATAACTTCGAGGAACATTGGTTATCATTGACCCCCTCAATTGAAGCTGATTCTCCTAAATATATTAAATTAAATGATGGAAACAAAATAGAAATACCTTTGAAGTCAGGTTCCCAATTCTTTAATACAACCGATAATGCAAAAGTAGAAGTGCATGCATCAAATCAAAATTTAATTTTAGATTTTACTGAAGAGATAGGAACGCTCTCCCCAACTACAACCACGAAACTACCAATCTCATTAGCGAATGAATTACCAGAAAGTTTCACCCTTTTTGTGAATATAACTTCAGAATACGCTTCTGACTTACATTTAGAAATAGACGTATCTGCTACTGATTTCAAAGCAACACCTGGGTTCAGTGTTATCATAGTTTTGACAACGATATTAGTTATAGCTCCTATTATCCGAAGAAGAAAGATCTTATAATAAGGGAAGCCTAATCCCACCAGTTTCTCTTAACTGGAAATATTCGTTCTATTGTGATAATTTTTATTTTGTTGCGAGAGTAAAAATTTTTTATATTCTAATAAGGTAGACCATATAGCTATTCCTAGAGGTTGATATTCAGAGCGTTGATGTTTAAGAGGGCCTAATTATGGAGTTCAAGAACATTCTCATGATTTTTTCCTTTTGGGACGAACAAAAAGGCCCCAGGGTATATGATTGTAACCAAGAAATCACTCCAGATATTAATACAATCTCCATTCAATGTTTTATGTCCTGTTTCCATCTTTTCTCTGCAGGATTAAAAGAAATGAAAATGAAACTCACACTCCCACTCCCTAATTATGGAAAAGAAGCGCGCCTTTATTTCGGAAGCTGGGAAGATCCACAAGTCAGGGGCCATTTTAGGGCTTTCGGATTATTTTTCGTTCTCGACACTATTGGTCCCTTAGAAGAACTTTTTTTTGATGCAGTAATTGAAAAATTAAAACTTTCTGACAACCCCTTCCAAGATGATTTAATCCAAGTATTAGAGGAATATATTGATAGTCAAACAAGACCGATTTTTGACGCAGAGTTCGTTATGGATCGTATTAAATCTAAAATAATAACTACACATGACTTATCAAGAGTCTATAAAACACAAGAATTGGAAATAATGGCAAAAAATCTTGGTCTTTCAACTACTAAGAAATCTAAGAATGAAATTGCTGCTGAAATCATGAATTCACTCATAAAATCTGAAAGAGAAGAATAATCCGTTAAGGAAGAAATTTGGCAAATATTGTTTTGAGGACTTCTGCGCTAAAAGCGATATCCTCATCTGTAATTCCATAATGAGTTACAAGACGTAATTTATTACCCTTGTTAAGAGTTAAAACCCCTTTTTTATTAAGTGTGTCAACTAACTTCCTCATGGGTGTTTCGATTGGACATTCTACGAATATAATATTAGTTTCTGGTTCATTAACGTCGATGGGTAGATTAGCTTCCTTCAAATCTCGTGCCAATTGTTTAGCATTGATATGATCTTCTTCAAGTCGTTTTAGCCAATTTTCCTGCAAAGCAATAATCCCTAAGATGGCAATAATCCCAGCTTGCCGCATTCCGCTTCCTAGCATTTTCCGATATTTTCTTGCTTTAGTGATAAATTCCTGAGACCCAACAACAACTGAGCCGATTGGACAAGACAGCCCCTTAGAGAGACAAAAAGTCATACTATCAACATGTTGGGTAAAATCTGTAACAGGTCTCTTCAAAGCTATAGCAGCATTAAATATCCTGGCTCCATCCATATGAATCTTCATATTCTCATTCATTTTAGTGAAGTTACGGAGATCTGATAGGTAAATCGGAGGAATGATAGCTCCACCATGATTATTATGGGTATCTTCCACACATACCAAGGTTGTCCATGGTTGATGATCATCATCACGGGGCCTGATCAATGGTTGTAAATCGTTTTCAAAAGAAGCGATCCCTTTATCAGACGAGTAAGGCCTTGGTGTCAACCCCCCAACTCTAGCAGCACTCCCTACCTCATAAAATAATATGTGACTCATCTCTTCTACCAATATTTCGTCTCCAGGATGTGTAGAACTCAACAAGGAAACTAAATTACCTTGTGTACCTGATGATACTAATAGTGCGGCTTGTTTCCCCGTAATTTTAGCTGCCGTGGCTTCTAATTCATTTACGCTCGGATCTTCTCGAAAAACATCGTCACCAATCTTTGTATCATCTAAAGATCTTAATGCTTCCCACATCTCTGGAGAAGGTTTAGTTACAGTATCAGACCTGAGATCAACTATTCTGTTTTGCACTTTTCTTCACTTTCAATGATTCAGCCAAATGAGGCTTTAAATAAAATATAGCGATAATAAAGAATGGAATGAGGGCTAGTTCAACCACAATAGAGACTATAAAGGGGGATTTTGGTTCGAACAGATCCCAGACTATTCCCCCAAAGATAGGACCAATTATTGCACCAACATTGTTAAAAGTGGATTGTAAGCCAAATATCTTCCCCCGATGGCTCTTGGAAACCCGACTAATGAAATTACTCAAGATTAATCCTCCTGTTGTCACTACAGTGACATCTAGAATCAAAAGAAACGCAAACATCCATAGATCGGACGTATTAATAAGACAAAAGGTAATGATTGCTCCTAGAACACTTGCTAAACTGATCCCAAGATAGGGGTTGGTACGATCAGCAATCTGACCTAGTTTGGGAGCCAATAACATAGAAACAAATCCTGATGGCGCGTAGGCAAGTGCTGCTAGAGTTGGGTTATCCTCAATAGTCTCGAGTAAATAAACATTGAGGAAAGGTTTGGCTAAAGAACCATTCGTCGAACTTAAGAAGAGAACAATGAATAGTAATACTAATCCAATAAGTAAACCCTTAGGGATCGTTTTTTGGATTGGAGAGTTGTCTACGCCAGTATTTCCATTTTCAATATTCTCAAATTTAATTGATTCATCAACTAGTAAGAAAAAAACTATTCCTGCTAGTATATTTACTAAACCAAATACAATCAACGCACTATAAATTAGAAATGAGTTGTTGGGAGCGATTTCTATAGCCATTAACAAAATACCAAATCCAATAAAAGCGCCAAAAAAAGTTCCAATTCCTTCTGCTGAATAATGTTTTCCATATGCATAGGAACGATGCCTAGTACTGGATTTCTCAGCAATCAAGGTATCTAATGGAATCCAAAAGAATCCCGCACAAAATCCAAGTAGAAACATTCCGAGAGTCAAACCAATCAAGGATTTTATAATGATCGCAAAATAGAGAAAAAAATAAGCCACACCTCTTCCAACTGACCCAACAAAAACTAGTAATTTTTTTGAAATGCGATCTGTCAACACTCCAACAAATGGGGAAGACATCATGTAACCAACAACGATAACAGAAAAGATGACTCCCATATCAATTCCTGCAGCTTGTAATTCTTGGGAAGCAACATAGGGAATTAAAAAGTCAAGAAAAAAGAACCCCAACGAATTAAATATGGTTATCTTGATCATGGAGTTGAAATCATCAGTAACACGCTTCCTGTCAAGGTTTTTTGAGGAATCCACTGATTTCAACACCGTCTCAAGGTGGAAAAGAGATACAAATAAATTCCTTATTATTCTGAAACAAATCACAAAAGAAAGTATAGTGATGATATAATGAGAGACATTAGGCGAACAGAAAAAGCTATTACTGACAAGAATGAAATGAAACACATTCTACAAACGGCGCAATATATCACTATTGCGATGTGTAGGGATAATCAACCTTATCTTGTGACTCTAAGCCACGGGTATGATCCAGAAAGAGATGTCTTATTCTTTCATTGTGCATCAAAGGGGAAGAAGATCGATTATCTGGCATCAAATAATGTAATTTGGGGGCAAGCACTAATTGATTATGGATACGCTCAAGGAGCCTGTGATCATCTTTATGCAACCACGCAATTCAAAGGAAGGGTCTCATTTATTAATGATATCGAAGAGAAAAAGCAGGCCCTGATCAATATGATTCAAAAACTCGACAAGGATCCTCAAGAAATCATTGATACTCAGCTTAAAGAAAAATCCATTGCTAGAGTTAAAATTGGGAAAATAGAGATTGAGTTTATGACGGGAAAAAAGCAAAAAACTGTTGAAATCTCATTATAAAAGACAGAAAAAACGGATATGGTAATTAAAATGGTAGATTCAGAAGAGATAGCTTGGGATTTAACACTTATCTTCAAATCGCATGAAGAAATTCACCAAACAATGCAAAAAGCGAAAAATGAAGCAGAAATGATTGAAAAAGATTACCGTGGGAAAATACACTCGGAGAACACAACTGCTAATGACATCCTCCGTTTATTTGAACGCATGGAAAGCTTACAAGAAAAAGCAGAAGGCTTATACTATTATGGTCAATTAAAAGTCAGTGCAGACCAAACAGATGAAGCAGCATTAGAATTATTAAACACATTGAAGGATTTTCGATTAGAAATCAAGAAGAAAATTGCCTTTGTGAAAATAGAATTAGGTTACCTTCTAACGGAGAATAATGAAATATTTCAATCACCTCTTTTAGGGAACTATTATCACTATATGGAAAACATTCTAAGAAAGCATAAACACACTCTTTCAGAAGCTGAAGAACAATTAATTCTTGAGAAAGATCTAAATGGGGTAATGGCCTGGTCACAATTCCGTGCAGAGTGGTTAGGGAGTAAACAATTCGAAGCTCAGATTGATAATGAAGAAAAAACTTTCTTTTGGAGTGAAGCTCAAGGTTTAATGAGATCACCAGATCGAACCAATCGAAAAAATACGATCGTTTCAGTTATGGATGCCTTAAAAGAAGATGGAAACATCTTCTCGTCCGCATTACGTAATATTTGTGCGAATCATGTGATGATGGCACACCGTAGAGAGTATGATACGATGGCATCCAGCCTTATTACTAATGATATCTCTCAGGAAATGATTAATAATTTATATGCAGCCATAGAAGACAACTTGGACATTTTTCAGGAGATCCTATTACTAAAAGCTAAGATCTTAGGTACGGAAAAATTGTTAGGGGAAGATCTATGGGCACCTATCCCCCATGAGGGCGAAGAATCAAAGAAAATTACTTGGAGTAAAGCAAAAAACACAGTTACAGAGATTCTATATGATTTTGATGATGAATTCGGAAGAATTGCTAATAAGATGTTTACAGAAAATCACATCGACGCCTCCCCAAGGAAAGGAAAACGAGGAGGAGCATTCTGTTCCACCAATGAGTATGCGAAAGAGTGTTTTATTCTCCAGTCCTATAACGAAACATTAGACGATGTCAGTACGTTAGCTCATGAGATGGGCCATGCAATTCACGGTTATTTGTGCTTAGAAGCACAAACTCTACTCAATTGGGACATTTCATACTGTATGGCAGAGTGTGCTTCGGAATTCTCGCGATTTCTCCTAATAGATAAAATGAAAGAAACAGTGGCGGATTCTCAGAAACGGGTGATCTTATTTAATCACTTGGAAGATCTGGCAATTAGTATTTTCGAAGTCGGATCACGGACACAATTTGAGAAAAGCTTATACAGTGCAATAGATGCGGGAGAATACCTGAACACTGAAAAAATCTCTGATTTGTTTCTAAAGTCTAGAACAGATTATTTTGGAGACGCTATTGAATTCCTACCACAACAAAAGAACGATTGGATGTGGAAACCACATTATTTTAGAATAGACTTACGATTCTACAATTATCCCTATGTGTTCGCAGAATTAATCGTCTTAGCACTATATAATAAATTTAAAAGGGAAGGCGAACCATTTAAGCCCAAATTCAAAGCTTTTCTCGCTGCTGGCTCATCTAAGTCCCCCCAAGAATTAGTCAAAGATATGGGGATGGATCTTACGACAAAAGAATTTTGGCAAATGGGATTGGATGAGATACGAGGGATTCTGAACGACGTAAAAAGCTTATTTTAATTTCCAAAAAAAGTGATTTCATGAATAAGACAATTCTAGTTTATGCAACTCGTTGGGGTGCAACAGAAGAAACAGCCCAAGAGATCAAGAAAGTACTAACTGCGAAATACAATATCGAAGTGGATCTTATTAATCTGAAAGATAAAAAAAGGAAAGAAAACAGAAATCCTGATATCTCTCCTTATGAGAATATCATAGCTGGAGTTAGTGTTGCAAAGTTTAGGTGGGCAAAGGAAGGAAAGAAGTTTTTACAGAAGAATAAAGATGCTCTATCAGGGAAAAAATTATTCATCTTTGTATCATCGGGAGGAGCAGGGGATGCCTATCAAAAGAGGAATGTTGAGGAATATGAGAGACTCCAGAAAAAATGGATAGACAACAATCTTGACAAATGGGGGATTAAATTCACCTCCAGAAGAGCATTTGGAGGCAGATATGTGGGAAATCTCAGTCATTTGGGTGATAACCGTGATTGGGATCAAATTAGATCTTGGGCGGAGGAAGTGGGTACTATCATCACAAAAATAGGTGGGAAATAACATCACAAAAGCTTACTACTAACTTCCCTTTCTTTTTACTCGAGATCTACTTCGTGAAAAGCAAAATCCCATTTTTATGAGCAAGAAACGAAAACTTCTTACTTTCAACGGTTTCAATGAGTTTTTTGTTTGAAGACTTAATGGATATAATTCCTCCAGATCGAAGAACCCGATACATTTCCTCTAGAATCTCACTAAAAAGATCTACGTCACGAAGAAGTCTTGGGAGACCAAAGAGGAACGCGAGGTCAATGGATTGGTCAGAGATCCCGCTATCAGCTGCATCTGCAAGTATCGTTTTTACGTTTGATATTCCCTCTTTCTTGATTTTTTCTTCAACTCTTTTTACTGCCAATGGATGGATATCTAAAGCAAGTATAATCCCAGTATCCGAAACAATCTGTGCTGCAGGAATTGTAAAAAATCCTGGACCACAACCTACTTCAAGTACTCGCTGTCCTGATTTGAGACCAGCTGCTTCTAAGGTTTTCCACGGATTAGCGAATTTTTGGCGGAATGGGTTATCATGGATTAGAGACATCATTTTGAATGCCCAAGTCGAGCCAGGTTTTCTTTTCTTACTCATTTTTCTCACCCTAGTTTCAATGAAAATAATATCATCTTTGACTTTTTAATTGACACATACTTCATTATTTAACCCTCGGAAGAATAAAAATGATTTTCAAATTTGTGATTAATCATCAATTTGACAGGTAGTCATCAAATTTAAAAGCTTTTTGTAAAAGGTATTTTTGATGACAAATGAAAAAACATGAATCCTTTGATTCATCTCCTACCCCCATGTACGACTCCGCTAAGGTTATTGAACTAATGAGCGACCCAATTAGACTAGCTATAGTTCTAGAATTGATAC
>JBHLPQ010000244.1:0-5161 GCA_048939265.1 Promethearchaeota archaeon | reverse complement strand
TTTCTAAAGTTACTAGATTAAATTGTCCATTATTCATCAATTCACCCTCATTTCACGCTATAAGTTCTATTTTTCCAATCCCGTTCAATCTTACTCGAATCAATATCACCAGAAATAGCCAAACTGAAATTTTTAGGTTGTAGCAGGGTTTTTTTCCACCAAGTGAGAATATCTTCAGAATTTACTCTCTCAATTTCTTCATATCCAGATTCAATGAAAGGTGAGAGCCCGTGTACATTACGATTAATTATTCGGGATGCAACCTGACGGGAATCATCAAAAGCTAGATCTAATTGCCCCAAAATGTAATCTTGTGTTGTGTTATATTCTTCATCAGCTATTCTTTCTTGACCCATTTCAATCAAGATATTCACTAAGGAATCCAATGCTTCTTCAGTTCGTTTAGGAGTGGTTTCTATAAAACATCTTAGAATCAGGATACTGTTGAAAAGTTTTAGGGTTGCTCCAACAATGTAACCAAAGGCTTTTTGGTCACGTAGGATTGTAAACATTTTTGATCCAAAAGATTCACCTAAATAAGCACTTGAAAATCGAGCCAAGCCGATTAAATTCGGATCCATCTCGGTAGTGATGTTGATACACAGATAAACACTTCCATTCTGTTCTGTAGGTACAAAAACTAGGTGGTTAGGTGGGACTTCCTTTGGAGGAAACGATTGGGTTTCACGAATGTTGGTTTTAAGGGTCGAAGTGAATTTTGAGAAACGACGATCGATTTGTTCTTGAAGAGAGCCTGAAATTGCACCAACTGCAAATCCAAAGGGATTAACTAACAAATTTTGGTGAGTTTCTACCAGATCCTCCTTAGTTATTTGAATTAAGGATTCTGGTGTTCCAATTTGGGAACGACCAAGCGGGTGGGTTTCTCCCATTGCAGCCTTATCTGCATCAAATATTAACAATCTGCGAATCGGATTAGATTGGACTTGATGAAAAATTTGAATTAAATTTTGCTTTTCTATTGAGATATGATCATCATCAAGAGTGGGATGTGAGATTATTTCATGAAGGAGATCAAGTGTCCGTATAGCATATTTTGGTTGAACTTGGGCACCAATAATAGAGAAATCCTTTTCTGTGGCTGAAAATAAAGATCCACCAGTCCCATCAATGAATCGGGCGATTTCAAGCTCATTGTACTGGTTGGTTCCTCGGGGCATAGTTTGGAGTAGAACTTGTGTTGTTCCAGCTATCGTGTCATAAGCTGCGCCCCTGTGAGTAACCATTCCAAGACACACAGTACGTAAGTTAGAATACGGACGAATAATTGTCGAGAGCATAGAGTAATCTCCTTAAAGAGGAATAAAGAGGATAAATTATTTTGTAAGACAATCGTTATTAAGTAAGGGAGAGAGTG
The DNA here is from genome assembly GCA_048939265.1 of Promethearchaeota archaeon. Lineage (GTDB taxonomy): Archaea > Asgardarchaeota > Heimdallarchaeia > Hodarchaeales > Hodarchaeaceae > Hodarchaeum. The sequence continues at coordinate 3,783 of JBHLPQ010000244.1, read as the reverse complement.
GAAGAGCGATCAGGTGCGACTTTAGCACGGGACTTTTTATACCACCAGAGGAAAGCGATCCCGATCGCACTTAAGAATAATAGAACCTGAGCCCCCATAACTACCCACAACATGTCAAAAGCTCGGTCAAGTTGTGGATTAATGTAAGCTAATTGATTCGCTAGGGTAACTTGGAGGTTTACGCCAAATAATAAATCAAGAGCTGGCATGGCTCCTCCACCAACTGTACCTATCAAAGTTGCTGTTTTGCTAACACGATGACTAGTTACCGCAAGTTCAGGTAGACTCAGTTTTAGTAAAACTGTTCCAGTCTCGGTTTTAACAGAAACTGATCCAGTAAGGGATGTGGCGCGAATTCCTGCATCAACTAATGGTGTAACAAAGAAGGTTAATACTTTAGGAAGGTTCTGTGAGCGAGGATCTACAAATTGTGAGGAGGGTTGGACTAAACAACCACTTAGGAGTGGTTCTACTACTAGTCGCTTCGTCACATCCTTTAATTCAAATTCTCCCCGTGTTTCCTTTTCTTTTTCCCCAGAGAGAAAGTGGGATTTATCTTTTGCTATTTCTTTTGCAATTCTTGATAAGGTTACAACAAGAGGGTAGGTTTTACGAGAGAGCATTCTCGAATAATATTGAACGTGTGTATGCATGGTGTCTGCAGGTGATTCCTTTGGTACTGGAGGAGTATCAGCTACAACTTCACTCTTGACCATATCGATATCTGCTTTCTTCCGTTTCGTTAACACTTCCTCCTCTCGTGTAGCAGGCTCGGCTGTCCTCATGGGAACCGGTGCAGGAGGAGGAGCACCGAATCCAGCAGCTGCAGGAGGTGGGGGGGATGGTTCTGCTGGAGGAGCTGCTTTAGGAGCTGGAGGGCCGGCAATTGTCGTAGTTGGGGGTGAAGCTGGTGCAGAACCAGGAGGTTTGGGAGCTGTAGTAGGTTGAGGATGGGGTGCAGAAAGTGTTGGAGCGGCACGTTTTGCTGCGCGCTTCTCGGGAGCTGCTCGTGACCTGAATCTTTCAGATGAAATCTCCTCTAAAGCTCCTTCCAGAATATCATCAAGTGCAGCCTCATCAAGTGCTTCAGCTTCTTTTTCATATAATTCGGGCATAGCTTCCTCTGCTTCAGGAATAAGAAACTCCTCCAGCTTACTTGAAAACGCAGCCGCACTTTTTGCATAAATTTTATCTGTAGATAGTGCCAATCCAGCCAGGAGAGGTTGAAATGTTTCATCCTGAGCTAGTGCTTCCCATACTCCCACTCCCTCTGCTAAGAGTAATGTTTGGAGGACAACATATTTACCAGCATCAGTTGCTTCCATCAGGAGGGTGAATATCGTTAAGAGAAATTGATCTGAAGCCTCTGGAAAAAAAGCTTCTAAAGTAGAAGCAAGATAATTATGAAATTCCTTGTTATCAACGTACTTTGAATCAATGGGAAGAGATGAAAGAAGTTCAGGAACAAAATCCAACCAATTGGAAGCAGATTTTAGAGAAAAAGGAAAGTACATCGTTTATCCTCTTTTTATAACCAAGAATGGTTTATTCTTAAAGCATTTTAGGAGAGAATGAAATCATATCAGTAGATAAATCTGAATTCAAAAGTTTATCTTGAGGAGAAGGATTTGTTATTATAGCTATTTGTCATTATCCTTCCTTTGTTTGATGATTTCGTTCTGAATTTCCTTTATTAACTGATCATAAGGGCAGAGAAGACATAAATCAATATTCCGAACCTCTTCAGGGTTATTTATACTGAAAAGCGTCCCTTGGTCAATTATTTTCGCTAAACCTTGGGGAATGTAAACAATCCCTTCTTGAATCAAACGAAAGATTTCCCTAAGGATATTTTCCTTTTCTTTAATTGTTCGGATCCCAAGGAGGTTTAGTAAAAATGCTAGATTTTGTTTATCTGTATCCTTGAATGATAAGAGAATAAGTGCTCGATCTGTTAATTGCGCTCTCATCTCTTCACTAAGTTCAATTTCGGTCAGTACGTTTTTGTTTGGCTTCATTGTAATCCATACCAAGGAAGATTCTTAGAAATTTATGATAATCTCAGTTAAATGTTTTGATTAAGTCGGGGTAAGTATAATTGTAACAATTTCTTGAGTAAAGAAGTCTCATCCAACCCTAAAAACGGAATTAATTGGGAATTGATCCGAGACATGACCTCGGTAATAGAATACTCTTCTGGGAAGTTGAGTCTTTCCTTAATAGTTTTCATTTCCCAGAATATCTCATTTAGTTGAGAGAAGTTCCCAATTTGAAAATTGAAGGCCCTACGGATCTCCTCAAGGTTATTGAAAAGATTAACTAGTTCTTCAATAGAGGTTTGGGGGGATAACTTTAAAGCGGACTGCATATGCTTGATAGAACGCCAAGTGGCGATTAGTGTATGTTCAGAGGAATCATCCACTAGTTTTAAGTAATCTTTAAGTTCTATCAGTTCTTGTCGCTTCTTACTTTCCTCTATTGGTGGATTATCATGAGTCATCATTATTATCTATCCTGTGAAGTTTGTAGTTGTGTAATATCCTTCTGAATCTCCTTTATCAATTCCTCATATGGACGTAACAGACAGATGTCAATATCTTCAGCCTCAATAGAGTTGTTGTTCGTATCAAGTAGGGAACCCTGGTCAATTAACAGAGGAAGGCCTCTAGGTACATACACGATCCCCTCTCGAATTAACCGATAGATTTCATGTAGAATATTCCTTTTCTCTTCCAAAGTGCGTATTCCTAGTACGTTCAAAACATATCTTAAGTTTTGAGTTGAAGTGTCTTTAAACGATAAAAGTAGAAGAGCACGATCGGCTAACTGGTTCGCCAAGCGATCCTCATTTGGTTTTATCCTTTCGCTTGTCACTTTTTCAGAGAGAAATTGGGGTTTTTCTTTTCGAACATACACAATATCTGAGAACATATTAGAAACCTCCAGTAAGGGCATACTGAGTATTATTAATAGGGTCTCGAATCATTTGCAACTTCTCATGGGAGAAATACTCAATAAGGTCGAGAAAATAGGAGAGGAGTTCTTTCAACTCTAAATCAGAAAGATTGATGTCTTGTTTCGTCTGAATGAGACAGAGCTCGTTTTGAAGCTCAAAGGAGGAAAAGAGATTGGTTGACATGTAAAGGAGTTGAAATATCCGATCCAATGACTTTTTGATTCCAAATTGTTCCGTAACTTGCACTCTTTCCAACGTCCATGTGTTTCATGAGAGCTTTGGTTCTGAGTAAGTTATCAAAAACACACTTTGATATAGCAGAAAGATATTCGAACCTGACATAAGTTGGGAAAAAGTGTCAGAAACTCATAGTGGAAAGCCAAAGGTAAAAAAGCGAAAAAACGACAAAAAACCAAAAAGAAATAATATTAATGAAGAACACCTTTAATTATAAAAAAGGTTCTACAAGGACTACTGATTTGGGAAAAATCGATACTATTCTGGACAAAATCACTTAATGGGAGATGGAGAGGGCCATTAAAAGGCCCCATATTGTCCCTAGTAATATTAGTATCATACATAGTAATGAAATATTGGCATTATAACCTTTTATGACGTTAAATCAAAGATATTTTCTAATATATTCGATTCCTTGTGGGTATTACTGACTCTAATATGAGAATTATGCTTCTCAAATGATTTTATTCTTAGTCGATGCTTTGCAGTGACCTACAAAGAATTCATTTCTAATACTATATTTGATGTAAAACTTCCATTAGAAAAAACTAAGGCAACATAATTATTTTCTCTAATAGAATTAAAGGTAA
>JBHLPQ010000243.1:0-5173 GCA_048939265.1 Promethearchaeota archaeon | reverse complement strand
ATTTTATTCGTAAAAAACATGTAGATTTAATTGAACATGTTTTTATGAAAAATTCAGTGGTCTCTGTGATAAATCTCTTAACCTCTGAGTTGTAATTATAAAGTTTAGATGCAGAAATAAATTATTAGAGAACTCATCTGTATGATCAGTTCTCTGATTACCATATGAAATATGAAGAGTTAACACATAAATTTTTTTATAGTAAAGCACACATCATAAAAGTAATATAGCTGTTGTAGAAACTCTTTTGATTGAGGAATGATCTTAAAATATTGAAGAAACGGAGCTTGGTCTAAAATGACATGTGATATCGTTGTTGGAGGATTTTGGGGTGATGAAGGAAAAGGAAAAATAATTAGCTATCTTGTAAATAAGCGTAAAGCTAAAGTAGTCGCTAAGGGAGGAGTAGGACCAAATGCTGGTCACACAATCGTCATAAAGAATAAAGAGTATAAATTACGAATGGTACCTTCTGGAATTGGGGGTTCACACATTGAAAAATTACTTATCGGGCCAGGTGTGCTAGTAAATCCAGATATTTTTTTACAGGAGATTAAAGTGACTGAAACGGAGGGAATTTCATTTCTTGATCCACAGTGTGGAATAATCTCTCCTAAACACATCGAGATTGATACGACTGATAATCATTTAACTAAAACCGTCGGAACCTCTGGAGCGGGTACGGGCCCAGCAAATCAAGATCGCATTCGACGTGTTTTAGATCTAGCTCGAGATGTAGAAGACCTAAAACCATACCTTGTAGATGTTCCTCAAGAGGTAAATAATTTTATTGATAGAAAAGATCCTGTACTAATAGAGGGGACTCAAGCAACTCATTTATCTCTATTCCATGGCACATATCCTTTTGTGACCTCGAAAGATGTTACTGCGTCCTCAATTTGTGCTGATGTAGGAATTGGACCAACTAAAATTACAGATGTTATTCTTGTCTTCAAAGCTTATGTTACTCGAGTTGGAGAAGGGCCATTACCTAATCAATTATCTGAAGAGGAAACTCGGGAAAGAGGATGGATTGAATATGGTACGGTTACAGGACGTCCTCGTAGAGCTGCACCTTTTAATCTTGATCTTGCAAAAAGAAGTATCATGTTGAACGGGGCTACAAAACTTGCTTTGACGAAATTGGACATTATTTATCCAAATGAGGCGGGCAAACGTTACTATAATGATTTAGAAACCAAAACAAAGAATTGGATCGAAGGAATAGAGAAAGATCTGAAGTTGAAATTTCATTATATTGGTACAGGACCTGCTGATGTTGATATCATTGATCGCGAATAGAATTTACCATATTCGAAGGACATTTATTAAAAATGGATAAAAACAACTACTATGGATGATGAATAATGAATGAAGACCCTATTGAAGTAGTCGGGATCGGCCCTCATCCTGATGATGTTGAACTAGGAATCGGGGGGACTATCGCAAAATTATCAGATAATGGTATTAAAACTGGTATAATTGATTTAACTAATGCAGAACCAACCCCGAAAAACATAAAATATCGTTCTCCAGATGATTTTGATCCTGATTACGCTGAAAAAAGATTAAACGAAGCTAGAGAAGCAGCTCGTATCCTTGGAGCAGAACGAATTACACTTGATTTACCCAATCGACGACTTTTTGACACATTTGAGGCACGCTGCAAATTAGCTACTGTTTTTCGGAGATGGCGTCCCAAAGTAGTTATTTCAATGTATGGGAAAACTTTAATGGCTTCTCCTGATCATTATCAAGCACAACAAATAGTAGAAGCTGCAATATTCTATTCTAGACTCACCAAATGGGATAAGTACTTTGATAATCTTCCAGTCCACCGTATCACTTCATTATTATATTTCCCAGTCCGATTCATAGATTTACATCCAGAGGGATACACCTCTTTCTTCACTGATATTACAAACTATGTTGATCTGAAGCAAAAGGCGATTTTAGTTTACAAATCCCAGGGGTTTGTACCAAGTAAAACCCAAATTTCCCACTTTCCATCCATGTTACTAACATGGAATAAAACGCTTGGATCTCGGATAGGAGTTGAATATGCAGAGCATCTTGTGTCTCCAGCTCCCCTTCGATGTGATGATTTTGGTTACTTTTTGAACAAATAGTATCCTAATTTGCAGCATTTTGAATCAGAGATGCCCAAAGTTTCTTTACACTATTCACTTTTTCTAATTCAACTTCTTCTTTGAAAATAACAACTATTTTTGTCTGTGAATAGGTAGAGCTTGTTTGTGTTAAAGATAAACTGCCATTGACACTATCTAAGTAATACCATTGCCCACCGTTTAATTGAGCAAACCCTTTCATTCTTCTAGTTTCTTTTGCTAATTCAGAAAAGAATTTATGTACTTCAAGAAAGTCTAATTTATGATCTGCAGTTAATAGAATATCAAAAGCGTTTTTAGTGGTCGTGTAAGTGCTTGGTAAGATTTTTTTAATCTCAATTCTTTCAGAATATAAATCTGCTAATTGATCTGGTGATAATTTACCAAAAGTTGTATTGATAAGTTTCATTCTAGGATTAATTGATAAAATTTTGTTTTCTATTTCAAGAACTCTCTCTGGTGCCACTAAATCGATTTTATTAATTATTGCTACTGATGCATATTTAATCTGTTTTTCTAAGGTCTGTATTACAGTAAGTAAATTTAAGAAATGAAGTGAGTCAACCAGACAAATGTTACCAGAATAGGCAAATTTATCACCAATTTTCTTTTCGACTATCTCTAAATCTCTTCCCATGGTAATAGGATCAGCTAGGCCAGACGCTTCAATAAACAAAATATCAATTGGTGCTGAGGAAAATTTTAGTAGCGCCTCAATAAATGTATCATGTCGACATTGACAAAAAATTGATCCGCCATTGATCTCTATTAGTTCAAGATCCTTTTGAGGCAGTAATAAACCATCAATCCCGATTTCACCAAATTCATTCATTAAAACACCACATTTTTGGGAAGAAAAAAGAGCCAGCAACTTCACAAGGAAAGTTGTCTTTCCTGAACCTAAAAAACCATTAATCAGGAAGAGTTGAATCTGTTCAGTTTGCATCACATAACTCTCTTGATTTCGTTAAACAATTCTTCTTTATTAGGAATGATAGAAGACCATTTTAGCTCACCATTGATTAAGATGCAGGGAAGGTGTTTGATATTCATTTTTTTTGCTCGGGCGACACTCTCTCGTTTAATAAATCGATATTCCGCTAAGTCTATTCTTGTACCAAATTCTTTCTTTGCCTCGAGGGCTGTTGCGAGCATATAACCACAAGCTGCGCACGTTGCAGAATCAATCGTGAAAACTTCGACAAGAGGTTTAGAGAGATTTTTATAGTCTGGTAAATCGATATCAATATCTATCTCGCTCATCTCATAATTTGCTAAGGATTTTCTAATTAGTTCAGGCTCTTTGATCGCTTGAAAAACTCCAATGACATTATCTGGTGGAACATCATACGGCATGTCACACCCAGGAGAAATTACTAAATTTTCCCTTCCCACCTCATCAATCAAATTTATCACATATTTCATATTGTCCTGTTGAGTACCAAATAACATTACAGTGGTAAGAGGGATGTTCCCACCAAGTACTATATTCCTTGGTTTAACTATTTTCATTGCTTGGACCATGTCAATGTTTTCATCTACAAACATTGAATTAGGATTTGTCTTTGCAATCAATGGTAAATTTTTTGTGGCATCTCCACACACAAAAAAGGAGGAAAACTTATTCTCTTTCTTAATCTCATTAAAAATCTTTTGAAAATGCTTAGTCAAATACTCCTTAAACATTTGCGGGGAGATTTGTGACACAACAGGATCTACAACAGCAATAACATCCATTTCTGCATTTATGTAATGGTGATTCATTTTTATACAGACTTGTGTTGTATATTCAAGCAGTTCATCTACAAAATCTCTATTCTGAAATAAATCCAGATAAACTTTTGTTCCACGAAGATGAGACGCTAAAGTTAAAGGACCTGTAGTTAACCCAAATAGGCCTGTTGTTTCTCCGAATTTTCTTTTTACTTGTTCCATCACTTCCAAAATCAATGGGAGTCTTCCATCGGTGGTTTCAGGTAATTTCGATGGAATTAAAGGATGGTCTTCTAAAGGATGAGAAATAACCATTGGGGGGTTTTTATCGCTCCATTTCAACCCACAACCTAAAATTTCTGCTTCAACTTGTAGATCAAATAGAATTGGTTGTCCATCAGGATGGTACAATTTATTAACTTCAATTAAGCATTCATATAATCTTTTTGGATTAGTTAATACATCAGTGGCATTATATTGTTTTAAAAAACCTGAGTGCACTCCTGCGAACGGAACCCAAGGAATATGATTGGCTCTTTGATGTTTAAAAACTTTAAAAAGTAGTTCTTTGCCCCCTTCTTGAGTGTAACTGTGTTCATGCACTACTTTTACCTCTACATGAAAATAAAAACTTCCATCGCAACCTTAAAATTTCAGCTTATTTGGATTTTTATCAAAGGAAAACTAGGTGTATATGCATGCCATTAAAAACACCTGAAGAATATATTGAAAGTATTAAAAGAAAAGTTAATCTGTATATGTTTGGGGAAAAAATCCAAGAATTCTGGAATCACCCTTATTTTAGAATTATTGAGCCCTCAATTAATACAGTAAGCAAAATTTATGAACTTGCTCAAATGAATGAATACAAAGATCTAATGACAGCGACATCACACCTAACAGGTGAAACAATTAATCGTTTTACATTGATTCATCGATCAGTTGACGATTTGATTAACAAAGTCAAAATGCAAAGGCTTGTAGGCCAACAAACTGCATGTTGTTTTCAGAGATGTGTTGGATTCGACACTGCAAATGCTTTATGGAGTGTTACATGGGAAATGGACAGGAAATATGGCACTAATTACCACGAACGATTTAAAAATTATTGGATTGAAGTTCAAAGGGAGGATCTTATGGTTGCAGGCTCGATGACTGATACAAAGGGTGATAGAAGTAAGCGACCGAATAATCAAACTGATCCAGACCAATATTTACACATTGTGGATGAAAATGATGATGGAATAATAGTCCGAGGAGCTAAAATTCACCAAACAGGATTTCTCAACTCTCATCGAGCCATTATATGCCCACTCTCAGATTAAGACCTG
>JBHLPQ010000242.1:0-5187 GCA_048939265.1 Promethearchaeota archaeon | reverse complement strand
ATCGTAACGCTATATGACGAGCTTAATCCCAGAACTGAGATGCCTAAACCTAGTAAGGCTCCTTGATACGTGCAATGAGAGATCCTCCGACTAGGTGATCTCTTGTTGAGATTCCTCTGGAGAGAGGAATAAGAATACAAGGTCAAAACGGGTCAGGCATGGGAATGAACAGCCCTAAGACCGAGAGGTTATGCTTTTCGGGTCCGGGTCTTAAGTACCATCAAGTTCAACCAACCTAGTGTCGAAGCCCCGAAGTTCTGGTCTGTTCCATTCATTCTTATATTCTTTCTATCCCATGAATCTATCTGTTATGGGGAGGAAATGATCGTATTTCCTTGATAAACTCAATTAGGTAAGACTTTTTTTATTATACAAAAGTTTAAAAGTGATGCACAACAAGACCAACACGAGCAACACCAACAACATCAATATTTAATATTCCAAAAATGACTCTATTTCTGCTTATATTCCATTAAAAAGGATTTAATTGGTGAAAAAAGAATTTGATGCAAATACTATTAGATGAAAAAGAATCTAAAGGCGTAAATTTGCCTATAATTGACTCAATACCTTTGCCTCAAAGTGCAAAGAGAATTCTAGCAATTTTAGTTCAAGAGGGGCCCTTGACATCAGGAGACCTAGAGAAGAGATGTACCTATTCTGATCGAACTATTCGGAATGCTCTTAAAAAATTAATTGGAATAGGTTTGGTCACCAAAGTAGCTAATTTTAGTGACATGAGAACCTCACTGTTCCATGTTCAGACAACGAATGCAGCTTAACTGGATTTCTACATTTTTTTATTTCCGCTCATTATCAAGAGTAGATCCTTTCCATAATGGTTCCATAATGTCTGCCAAATCCAATTTATAGGTAAACCTACAATGTTGTAATAATCTCCTTCTATTTCTTGAATCAGGATAGCCCCTAGTCCTTGGATAGCATAACTACCTGCTTTATCCTGCCATTCACCCTCTTCTAAATAGTAAGAGATCTCTCTCTCCGAGAGGCTCCTGAATTTAACTAATGTAGAGACTACTGTTTGGTATTTGACATTGTTAGGATTGATAATGATAGTACAACCTGTTATAACCGTATGTACTTCACCTGATAGTGTTTTCAGCATTTTTGCTGCTTCATCCCTATTTTTAGGTTTTCCAATGATCGTCTGTGAAGAACTCACAACTAATGTGTCACATCCGATCACAATATAATTTTTCTGATAATATTCAGGACATTGTGCGATTATTTTTGCTTTTTTTTGGGAAATTTGTAAAACATACTTCTGGGGCTCTTTAAGCCCCTTTTCATTATCATTCTCGTCAATTTCACTAGGTATAGCGAGAAAAGGGAGTTGAATCTGCTCCAGCAATTTAGCACGAGCAGGGGATTGAGAAGCAAGAATTATTTTTGGTATTGATGACATTTTACTTTCAAACATAATGAAATCATAAAAAGACTTAAGGACTATTCATTTTATTTCAACGCAAGTAATTTTCCTCCCAAGTTCACAAATATCATGATATCACTCTTATTGAATGGCCTTTTTTACATAAAAATAAATAGGATTAGTCAAATCGAATGACAGAAGATAAGAATGATTTTAGTTCCAAACGTTCTGCAAAACGCATGTTGCGAATCCGCCCATCAGGATTGAGAAAACTCTTTGAATTAGAACATAAAATTGCACAATCTTCTACTCACAAGATCCTCTCTTTTGGGCTTGGAAATTTGAATATCCCCGTTATGCCAGAAATTATTAACCCCTTAAAATCCGCACTTGATGATCCAGTTTCTCATCGTTACTCTCCGAATGCTGGCCTTCAAGATTTACGAGAGGCTATAGTTGAAAAATATAAAGACAAATATCGTCTTGATTATTCATCAAACCAGGTAGTTGTTACTTCAGGTTGCTTAGAAGCTTTGATCGATACATTTATTGCCTATATTGACCCTGGTGATGAAATCCTTATTCAGGATCCTACCTTTGGTTATTATGCAGCTCAAATTAGACTTGCCGGAGGTGATGTGAAGCCAATTCCCTTGAATAGTAATTTTGAGCTGGAAGCAGACGCGGTAAACGAAGCTATAACCTCGAGGACCAAAGCAATAGTTCTAAATTTCCCCTGTAACCCCACGGGTAGTGTAATGACTAGAAAACAAATTAAGGCTATAATTGAAGTTGCAGTAGATAATGGAATTCTCGTAATATCTGATGAAGCATACGAGGCAATTACTTATGACGGTCATAAGCATACCTGTGCAGCAGAAATTGATTACGATAACGTAATAATCATCTCATCTTTTTCTAAAACTTATTGTATGACAGGTTTTCGGATTGGTTACGTTCTAGCTCCCTCAGAAATCCTTTCTTCTATTTCTTTAGTTCACCAATATAATACAGCTTGTGCTAATAGTCCAGCTCAAATAGCTGCCCGAATAGCTTTACAATCTCCTTCTTCCATCAGAAATTCAATGATGGAGGAGCTTGTTAAACGACGAGCTGAAGCTATTAAGGCTTTTACTTCTGTTGATGGGATTGAATTAAATTATAAACCCCTTGGCGCTTTTTATATCTACCCGAATGTCAGTAGCTTAGGGATGGACGGAACGAGATTTTCAGAGTATCTTTTAGAAAAGTGCCAGATAGTAGTTGTTCCAGGATCGGAATTTGGAAATGCTACTCCTGATCATGTCCGTGTGTCTTATGGCTTTTTAAATCAAGAAGATATCCGAGAGGCTGGCTCTCGAATTCAATCTTGCTTCTCATAAATCTACTTATTTATGAAAAAATTAGTACAGAATAGAATAGAATAAAAGTTACGCCCATTAAAGGCCATTCCTTTAGTGGAACCAGACCCCATTAATTAATCACAGAAAACACAAAAGATTGTCTATTTAATCCCTATGAAGGTACAAAATATGAAGGAAAATCGAGAAATCAATATCAATATTGATGATTTACCTAATAAATGGTATAATATCCTCCCAGATTTACCAGAGCCTCTTCCTCCGCCTAAAGATCCCCCTGAAGGGTACTCAAGAGTCGACGACCTTCCCAATTTGCTTCTACATGAATGTTTAAAACAGGAAATATCGGACCAGAGATGGATACCAATTCCTGAGGGAATTCGTGAATTATTTTTAGCTGCTGGACGCCCTAGACCACTATTCAGAGCAAAGAACCTTGAAAAGCAATTAGGTACCCCTGCCAAATTATTTTATAAATCAGAGTTCTATAGTCCAACGGGTAGTCATAAAGTAAACACAGCTCTTGTCCAAGCTTATTATGCCAAACAGGAGGGGTTCGAGCGTCTCACAACTGAAACAGGAGCTGGTCAATGGGGAAATGCTCTCGCTTATGCAGCAAGCTTGAATGATTTAGATTGTACGATATTTTGGGTAAGAGCTGTCTATCGCTGGAAAGAACAAAGATTAAAATTCATGCAAATGTACGGTGCAGATGTTTATGCTTCCCCTAGCAGTAAAACGGAATTTGGGAAGAAATTATACAACAAAGATCCTAATCATAATGGTTCATTAGGAATAGCAATTTCCGAAGGATTAGAAGAAGCCAAGAAAGACCCAAACGCAGTTTATTGTCTTGGTTCTGTATTAAACCATGTTATGTTACACCAATCAATAATTGGTCTTGAAACGAAAGCCCAAATGGAGCTTGTAGGCGAATATCCAGATATTGTTATCTCCTGTCTTGGAGGAGGAAGCAACTTTGGAGGTATTGCTCTCCCCTTTATGCATGATGTACTTACTAAGAAGGCTGACATTAAGTTCATTGCTTCACAAAGTAAAGCGGCTCCTAATTTGCAAGGAGAATACAAATATGACTTTGCCGATCATGCAGAAATGACACCAATGTTAAAAATGTATACTCTTGGACATCAAGTCACAATGGTTCCAATCCGTGGTGATGGTCTTCGATATCATGGGTGTTCCCCAATATTAAGTTTGTTAAGACATCATAACTATATTGACACAGTAGCCTATCCTGAAGATGAAAAATATGTTTTTGAAAGAGCTAGAGAGTTTGTAAAAGCTGAAGGATTTTTACCCGCTCCAGAGTCAGCATATAGTATTGCATGTGCTATTGATGAAGCATTAAAGTGTAAGAATGAGAACGAGAGAAAAACAATTGTGTTCAATGTGAGCGGACATGGTTTCATGGATATGGATGGATATGCACAGGTCCTTGGTTTGAAAAAGCAACCAGATAGAGCATAGAGAAATTGTGTAAATCACTCAGACACAAATTATCCTTTGCTTTCATTTTTTTATCTAGATTGAAGTAAAAAGGATATTGATCCCTCAAACTAACATTTTATTTTCAACTCTAAAATAGGGAAAGACCTGAAAAGTTTGAGAGCTTACTCTCTTATAACAATTCACTATGAGAATTAGATTCCTCCCTGGGTTATAAATTGAACCCAAATTCTATGCGATTAATCTTCGTGAGACATAATCAGCTAATTTTTTATTTCTGGGAATTCGGGTTACAAAGGCATCCATACCACACTCATTACACTTTAAACGAAGTGTTCCATGATTCACAATTGTCGTGATGGTGTGAGTATGACACCAGGGGCACAATAGCTCTAATTCAGCCCGATGTTGGAGATCTACATTCTCTTCGATTTCTATAGTCATTTCTTTACCTCCTATTCTTCAATTGGAGTGGAAAATCGCCCTATGCGGGTTCATTTTCCGATACAGCCAAGCTGTATCACACCGTTATAATTTCGGTGATCTATTGCCTACAAGTGAAATTAGTTGGCAGATAATTTTTTCTCTTGAGGGCTTATAAAAATGTTATGATTTATAACGGTTTCTGTAATTTTATACATTATTTCATCTCTATTTCTAAAATAAGTTTTGCTCTCTAGTGTATTCATTCTGTATTTTTTGGGATTAAATTGATTTAGACATTATTCTAATTGTTCTCTTAATTGTTATAAATCTTAATCCTCATTTAATCTTCTAGATATTGTTTTTTTGAATGATCATTCTTTCAAGTATCATCTGGAACCTATAAATTGGTTCATATGAACCTAGTCTGAGGTAATGTGTCATAAATAATTGAGATAAATGAAATATTGAATAAAGACGTGAAAACAAAGATAATTTAAGATGAATCTCTGTAATTCAATCCTTTTTATCATTTTTTCTCATGTA
>JBHLPQ010000085.1:0-15397 GCA_048939265.1 Promethearchaeota archaeon | reverse complement strand
TCTCGCTCTCATAGGCATATTTTGTGTTTTCTTTTTGTTCTTTTTAATACTAATAATTTTTAGAAGAAATCCCAGAATTTGTCCTAACTGTGGATTAGAGTTAAATAATTTTCACCCCCATAAAGAAGATCTCAGAAAAATCACTAAAGAAAGAAAAGACATCTTTCTGTTCAACATATTCACACATATTCGTATTAGCAAATTGAGGAAACGAATCTCTTGTCCTTTCTGTCTCAACCTCCTGATACTGGGTACCTGCTCAACCTGCGGGGCGAGTTCTTTTGTTACCTGTCCTCATTGTAATGGATTCATCTCTGAAACTACTTCTTTGTGCCCACATTGTAAGAAGAAGATTCGTCCGTTAATTGAATTACAAATAACTGCTTTGACAAGGCCAGAAACGTTTATTTTGGGAATTACCGCTTTAGCAAGCATTGCATTCTTACTAGCACCTATTAGTGTACTTATTCTTGGTCAGTTAGGTGCCTCCGTTATTAGCCCAATCCTGATATTCTATTTCTTAATGAGTATTATCACCTTAACAAATGTATTAATTGCTCTCTTTTTTAATAGGACTTCAGGAATGTTAACATTATTCTGTTATTTTCTAGAATTAGCAATGTTAATTCTGGTAATCTTAAGTGGATTTATAATCGTCGGTTTCTTCCAGGCTGTATTGACCAATGATTTATTAGGTCTAGGAGGCGTGTGTTTTGTAGGTATAGTATCTTTTTTTATTGTATATCGTTTCATCTACATTTTCATATTTAATTATTCGCCAGCCTTTCCAGAGTATCAAATTAATTCAGTAAAAGAGGTAATTAACAATGCGTCGTAGTGCATTACTTCCATTTAGGCGAATAACCAAACCACAAATTGGGGATCCTTCTGCAAAAATTAAATCAGGTTTTTTTTTACTAGTAACAGGTTTTACGAGTCACATTCTATTTTTTGAGCTTCTAGTCTTACTGTTAAAACTAGATACAGTCTATATTGTGGGTATTGTTGGCCTTGGAGTAACAGGTTTACCAGAACTAGATATATTGACCCCACTAATTATAATTTCTTTATCTCCAATTTTTTTGGTAGTCACTAATCCCATTTTGTTTTTAATTAGTGAAATCCCTTGGGTTTTTGCAGGTTTTCTCACTGGATTGGTTTTCGGTCCACAACATGACCGCTCAATCCTATTTAGTCCACCCATATTCCTTGGAGGTGTAATGTTAATATTTATTTTTTTGCTTTTTTCGTTAGTTGGTGTGGGATCAATCTCACCTTATGTTGGGCTCCTATTAATTTCTACCATAATTCTTCTATTAATAGTGGTTTTTGGCCAAGTAATTCTAGTTATTTCTATGCTTATGGCCATCCCAGCAATTATTGGATATTATTTTGGTAAAAAATATACTTTCAATCCAGTTTTTCCTCAAGTATTCGTCGCACAACCTGATAGACAAGACCCAGACCATATTCGTTGTCGTTTCTTGTCTCCACAAAACGATTGTACCATATCAAGTAAAAAAGGAGTCTATTTCGACAATATTTGTGATAACAAATGGAACCAAGTAACTTGTTCATATTACATTTTACAAATGAAGAGGCAAAAATCAACAAATTCAAGTCAAAAAGGGGATTTAATTGATGAAATTCAATAAAAAAGGAACATTAGTACTCTTCTTGGTTCTGATTGGAGGTGTTTACATTGTAATTGGTTTTGGGAGTAATAATACACCATATCAAAAACAAAAAGAATATGAGGAAGTTTCGTTAGCAGATGATCCCACAACGCAGGTTAACCCCTTTTTCTTTGATTTTCCATTTCCCTCTATAGATATTCCTGCCATCAGTGGCATTCTTGGTCTTGCTGGATCTAGTATTGCGATAATCTTTATTATTTTTGGAATTATGATATCCCTTGTCATTTTGTCCATGATTGTTTCTTATATTCAAAGGAAAAAAGACGATATTGAGGGGGAAAAAGCACTCGATGTTTCAAAGGATGTTGAGCTTGAAATTAGACGGTTAACCCTTGGAAAACGAATTGAAGAAATCATTGCTTTTCTAGAAGAATGTCTTGACGGAAGGTTTAATCAGGGGATTACAGAAGGATTTGAACGTCTGGATTTAGCCTTGAAGGAATATTCCAAGATTTCAAGACCACGTTGGCTTACACCAAGGGAGTTTACTCTATTAAAAATCCCTTACTTCAATCATATTGCGCTTTTAGCAGCAGTTGAACAATTTTATCGCATTACTTATGGATTAAAACCTGCAACCTACAAAGAGCTTGAAGAATACATAAAACACTTTAAATCGATGATCGCAGATGAGAGCGTCCTAAAATGGAAAGCAGATTTGCCTCCGGAGGAGGGTAAATGAAAAAACTAAGACTTGAAACCCTACTCATTATTCTGGTCATTGTTGTTATTATAGTACTGATACCTCCGATTCAACCAGCCTCATTTACCATTGAAAATAAAAATTGGGATGGTCTCTCGAAATTTAAAGCAATGATTGAAGAAAATGAAAACGTAAAGGTGAGGGAAACAACAATTCCATTACGACTTTTAGGAGGGATTGAACCTGATATAATAATAATAGTTGGAGGAAATCTACCGTATTTTACGGAAGAAAGTAATTATCTAAGAGAATTTGTCGAACTGGGAGGAGATGTTATTCTCTTTGAAGATCATGGTTATGCTCGTTTATTAACCTCAGCTTTTGGTTTATCGATGGGAGGAACTGTAATTGCTCAAGATCAAGATTCTCATGATAAAAATCCTTATTTACCTATCATAGATCAGTTTGGTATTGGCTTCCCAGAATATGATTCAACAACGCATAGATTGATTTTTAACAAGGCGGTTAGGATCCAAGCTACAAGATCTCTTGAAAATACTAGATTTCATCCATTATTTGCTACCAAGGGCCGTGTATGGGAAGATCAAAATCATGATGGTAAATTCTATCGAACTAATGAATCTGTTGATGAAGAATGTTATCTTGGAGGAATCCTCACTTTTACTAATCTAGGGGGAAATTTTATTGTTATTGGGGACTCTGCATTCCCTACAAATGACATGATCATCCAGAAAGACAACCAAGAATGGTTATCAAAACTTCTTTTCTATCTATTTTCAGATGGTGATAAAACAGTACTTTTTGACGAAAGCCGGAAATTGTGGATCCCTCCAACTGGGAAAGCAGCTATTGGCACATTTAGTGTAATCATAATGAGTATTTTCCATTCACCATTGATAGCTATTGTTTCAGTGATTATACTTGGGGGAATTATCGCAATGAGAAGGAGTGAACAAATTAACGAAGTGGCTGGTAATTTTCGTAATTCTCTTCAACATCAGGAGGATATAAAACCTGTACCTGTTTTTTTACAATCAGAGGAAGAAAACGAATTAGCTCGCCTGACAAAACGAAGTGTAGTATCAGATCTCTATCGGGTTATGTTAGCAGATGAATTACAACAATCTTCGGACATATCTCCAGAGATGAAGGTTAAATATGAGAATTATTTGAGGTACCGATATATAGACGTGAAGATGTCTGGCAATTTAATTAAAGAACTGAAAAAATATTCTACGGAAGAAAGAAAAAATGGATCCTAATGAGATTAGAACTATTGTTAGCGAAATAATAGAAGAAATTCATCATCGAGTTGTTGGATTAGATTATGCTGTTCAGAACATCCTCGCAAGTTTTTTTGCAAATGGCCACGTTCTACTTGAAGGTGTTCCAGGTATTGCAAAATCAATGATTGCGTATTCCCTTGCAGAAATACTGGGGTTGGAGTTTAAACGCATCCAATTTACTCCTGACCTTATGCCTGGAGATATAACTGGGGTTTCTGTTTTCAATATGAAGACTCAAGAGTTCTCATTCATCAAGGGACCTGTGTTCTCAAATATCATATTATGTGATGAAATTAGCCGGGCCCCTCCAAAGACCCAATCAGCATTATTGGAGGCAATGCAAGAGAGGCAAGTGAGCCATGAAGGAACCACATATAAGTTGCCTGAACCATTTCTAGTCATTGCCACTCAAAATCCTATTGAACAAGCTGGCGTTTACCTCCTTCCAGAAGCACAATTAGATCGATTTCTTATTCGTCAATTAATTTCTTATCCTAAGAAGGACTCGGAGATTAACATGTTACAGCTAAAGCAAAAGCAAGATCTCCTCCCAGTTCAAACTCTAGTTAGTTCTGAATTGATCCTAAAAATTCAACAATTTGTTCGTCAAGAAGTTTTAGTTTCTGACAAAATCATGGAATATATAATCGATTTAATGAGGAAAACCCGAGAACACTATGGATTGACTTTAGGTGGTTCACCCCGTGCTTCGATCTCCTTAATGACCATAGCCCAAGCAAAAGCTGTTATCTCTGGCAGAGATTATGTTGAACCGGACGATGTTAAACAATTATTTTTTCCAGTCATTAATCATAGGTTGATTCTTTCTCCAGAAACAGAGATGGATAGAATCCCAGTCATTCAAATTGTTGATAATATTATAAAATCAACAGAAGTAATTCTTTAATAATTGAGGTCACATGGTGAACCAACGAACCCATAGATTAGAAATTACTCCTCAGGGTCAAGTACTCTTACTTTTAGCATTCATTGGCAGCCTTTTAGGCATGAATTTTGGCCTGACATTCCTATGGTTACCTTCTTTTGCTTTAATTTTTTATTTTCTTCCACTAATACGATATTACTTTACAGACATCAATTTTACTGCTTTTCGAGTTTTTTCAGCATCAACGGTCACTTTGGGAGGTTTTTTGCACTGTAGATTACAGGTGAAAAATCTCCAAGATAAATCCCTTACAGTGACGTTTGAAAATCGCCATTCAAATGAAATCATACTAGTCCAAGGTTGGACTCATCAAACAGTCCATTTAAAACCTAAAGAAAGTCGTAGATTCTCTTTTATCTTCACATTCTCTCAGAGAGGAGATTATGAATTCTTTCCTCTCCTATTTTACCGTGGAGATCCACTAGGTTTATATCGACAGTCATATGAACTAGAGAATCCTGTTAATATTCGTGTCATTCCGGCACGACCATACATTCGATTGGACAAACAACAGAAAAAACGAGTTAGAGATATCCTCACAGGTCACCATGCTTACCATCGTAAAGGCCAGGGTGATGAATTTTTTTCTTTACGTGAATACATTCGTGGTGATGAACCACGAAAAATTTACTGGAAAGCCAGCGCTAAACAAGGTAAACTGATATCAAAAGAGTATACCGATCAATTAGTTTTCAGGATACTTGTTGCGGTTGATATCAGTTGGACTATGCGTTCGAGAAAACTTGAATTTGCTTTAACCACTCTCTTAGAACTTGCAGAAATGGCTGCAATAACAAATGATGCTTTTGGATTTGTCTTATTTGACGAAAAAGGCCCTCAAAAATTCCTGAAACCACTTAAAAGTCCTCATTTATACGAAAAAACAGCAAGACTTACATTTAATCAAATAGCTTCACCCAATCGCGCTCGATTTGAAGCTATTCTTCCATTCATCTTTGGTTTGAAAGGTACTCGTGGATTACTAATCATAATAAGTGATACTGAAGGCATTTTAAATGAAAAAATGAAAGCGATCACTATGTTGGCCAAATTCGGTCACAGAATAATCTTTGTTGATTTACGTGGAGACCAGTTTGGAGTTGTACATGCTGCACACTCAATCAAAGATTTAAATACCCTGCAGAAACTTCAATATATACAAATTGTAAAAGAAAGAGTTGCACGAAAATATTCTATTAGAGAAATAAAAATTCGTGAGACCCTAGAACAGATTCAGGGGACGTATCTCAAAGTTGAATCTGTGGATCAAAATTTACTTCTAATGTTAAGACAAGAATTTGGTCATGAGGAACCCTCTTTCTCACAATGGATGGTTAATTTCTAATGAATTCGTCAACGAATTCCCCCCTGAGTCCTGAATTAATTGGTATTTGGTCCGTAAGGGCACGATCGAAATTTGAGCGATTAATTCAATTATTATTTTGGATTTCTACAGGATTCATCTTATTGATAATTTTGATTGAAATACTTGATCAGATAAGTTTGGTTCCAGTCACAATATTTCTGATTTCAGGCTCCATAATTCTAACTCTTGAGTTTTATACCAATAAACACCCAGAAATCACCATTCCCATTAGTCAAGGAGTGATTCTCATAGCTGCTTCTTATCTTCACTTCTATAATCTTTCTCAACAGATGAGATTTTATGATATGCCAAATTTTCCTCTAATTCCAAACCTGTTTGGTATTATATTAGGTTTGGTAATATCATTACGAATAGTTATCGGATTGGAGTTAATTAAACAAAAAAGATGGCACCAGAATGCCCGAATACCTCTTTCACGCTATCAAAAAGAAGCTTTTACAATATTCCAGACAAATTTATTTTTAACATCTAGTAAGGTGAAAGATGAATTTCTTGAAGAAATACCTAGAATAAAATTAAAACAACTATTTTCTTCCATTTTCTTTTATATTAGTCTTATATTCTTCTTATTGATTCCATTATGGCTTAATATATTTTTTAATGTTGTTATATATCCGTATATCCTTCTGATCCCAGGAACTTTTGTCACTTTATTAATGATTTTCTATTTCTCTACGATAGCTAAGACTTCTATAGAAAAAAAAGAATGAACAAAGATTTTACTCCCAATTTTATAAAAAAAATACGCCTTCCATCAAATATAGCGATTAGATCTAATTACAATAAAGAATCAACAATGATTGACGCATGAAGTATGTTTAAAGTCCTAAGGCGCTTTTCTATGGAAAACACTGTTTATAAAGTGTATAAAATAGAAAAATATTTGAAAGATAATTAATGAACCAGCTATGGTTTTTAAGGGATTAAAATTGTCTATCACATTTTCTAATCATAGTTTAATCAGAAATTTAAGTTTAATCTTGATTATTTTATTAATAATCATGAATACTACTTTTTATCTTTCAATTACTGATCCAAGTTCACTTAAATCGCATGAGCTAGGTTTCAACTCACAATCAATACAACTTAAAATCAAAGACTTCCATATAAGGAAGATATTATCGAGAACAAGATTCAAATACCAAGATAGCGATACTGTGATTCCGATTTTAGAAGAAGTGGATATGAATATAAATTCGTCAGGAGATTATTTTGGTGGATATAACCTATTTGAATTGATTGAAATATCAATAGCTAGTGGGTAAAAAAAGAGAACACTGCTTATAGTCAGTACGGAAGGGGAGGTTATTGCCGAAGTGGAAGGTTATCAGCATCCCGCTAAACTTCTCACTCCCGATACTGTCTTATGTGCAAAAGATATTGGTAATAAAGAAGTTAATGCTGTCTTATGGAATATCACCAACAACAATGTGGAAATTTTAGACTTTTTTGGACATCATGACTTTGAATGGAATCCTAATGATAACACTTACTTTGCCTTCTTAAAATATAGGATTGAGATAGATGGACAAGAATATATGTATGATACAATCGATGAATATACAAAAACGGGAAAACTTGTTTGGTCATTAGATACACGTTCATTCATACCTCCATCGCAATGGTGTCCTTTCCAAGATTTGGATGATGGAATTGCTGACATGACACATTCAAATAGTATCTTTTACGATACTGAAGAAGATGTTTTCTATTATAATCCCCGCAATCCTAACACTTTTTACAAAATTGATCATAATACTGGGGAAGTAATCTGGGGACTAGGAGAATATGGAAATTTTACTCTCTTTGATCTACATGGAAAACAGAAAGAGGCCCTCTTCTATCATGCCCATGCTTTAGAGAAAATAACCGAGAACACTTTCATTTTGCTTGATAATAATTTTCATAATAAAACGGGCAGAATAATGGCTCGTTCCCGCATTCTTGAGATCACCATTAATGAAACAACTATGACTGCTAATGAATCCTGGGAATGGGTTGCTCCAAGGGAATATTACAGTGCCTGTGTTTGTGATGCTGATAGATTACCAAATGGTAACCGTTTAGGTACATTTGGTATGAACAGCCATCCGAATACGAACCTAGGCGCTAGAGTA
The DNA here is from genome assembly GCA_048939265.1 of Promethearchaeota archaeon. Lineage (GTDB taxonomy): Archaea > Asgardarchaeota > Heimdallarchaeia > Hodarchaeales > Hodarchaeaceae > Hodarchaeum. The sequence goes on along the minus strand of JBHLPQ010000085.1, from coordinate 7,300 downwards.
GTTGAAGTGAATGAAGCTGGTCATATTGTGTGGGAGATGAACTTTCCAAATAGAGAAGATACTACGTATCGTATTTATCACGTTGATCGTTTTCGATTCGATCCGATTCTAAGCTTAAATCCAGATATCAAGTATATAGAGGAAAATCTAATCGTTACATGGCAAACATGGTACAATTTTCGTTCAAACAGAAAAATAACTGAAAATTATGCTATATACTTAGATAATGAGTTAATACACGTTGGGAACCATACTTTTGAAAAATTCTGGCAACCAACGAACTTAACAGTTAATCTAGGGAATTTGGAATTAGGAACAAGTACCATTAAGGTCGTTTTCGGAAATTCTCAGATCTTACCATCAGAAAATTCCATTAGTTTTGATTTCTTCCTAATTATTGGCGTAATTTTCTCATTCACAATTAGAATATGTATACATCGTCGAAAACTTAAGAGACAATAAGTTAAATTAATTATACCAATCAATTATTGGTTTTACATACTAGTGAATGGCCTATTCATGTACAGATTTTGTGTGATAATAAGATTAAGTTGTTAATAGTCTAAATGTATCAGAATTCAGACTGGATCAAAAAATAGTGACCGTAAGTAAAGCTGAATGGATTGATCGCCTTCGATGTAAAGACCTTCTGGAACAGGAAGGCAGTAACGAATAGTGAGCTTATTTGATTCAAGAGACAAGAAAGCGACAAGTGCACTTCTAGGTTCAAGTAAAACTGTCCTCTAATAAGTTAAGATGATTGTATTTGGATTAAATTCTGATATAAACTCTGTAATTTGCTTAAATAGTGCTTTATACACAAGGAAACTTGACTGAGGTTTCCTATAGATACCCTCGATTTTCGTAGCAACCATTTTAAGTTTTTCCTGCCATCCGTAACCCAACGTTCCTAAATCCGCTGACTCTAATCGGACAACTTCAACATTATAATCTTTGATGTGATTAACTCTGATTCTAACAAAGCGTAGGGGAAAAATCCTCTCTATTTCTTTTATGGTGATGTTACCTCCAAATCCTAAGGAACACATGAGATCGAACCAGAATGAACCTTCCTCAACTTGGTGCACACTTCTACATGAATCTACTGGAATTTTTGTTTCCAGTTGATTAAATAGTCTCGTTACATTATGAGATATCTGTTTACCTGCTAAATAGGAACCACCTCTTCCTGAAAGCCCTTCAACAAGAAAAAAGATACGGAAGTGGTTATTTTGGATGGTGAATAACCCAATACCCTCAATTTCAGGGATACAATAACCATACACACCAGATATCTTCTATTGGAATTCCTGTTCTATTTCGGATAGTGTAACTACCAAGGCTGTGTATAATAATCCTCCCAATTCAGGTTCTAATTCACTTCCCCCTCGTAGATAACAGTGACCAATAATTTGCATACATTGGAGATGCTGAACTCAAATCTGGCTTTTAACTACCATTTAAGTCACCCATACGTTTGAAGGGTAAAGAAAAAATGTCTGGAAAATTTTTTCAGCTATCTAGCATTCTAATTCCCAGTTCTTGATCTATGATTATCTTGTCCGAGATTACAAACTAGTTGACTAAATCCTCATAAACGAAGATTAGGATATATTTCTTTTATCTTCACAGAAACAACTATATTATGAAAATAACCAAAGCTATATCAATATAATGCTGTTTCTTATGCCTTTTGGATAGAAGGGTTTATATACTTGAATTCCAATCAATAACTCGAAGGAAAAATGGGATTGACAATACAGAAATTAAGAATACTATTAGACATTACTTTTACATATGGAGTAGGATTACTAACCATATTTGGAATAATTTTTCTCTTATTCATACTCTCTTAACATTCACTTTTAATCGATTTTAGAAGTATTTCAATTTTAAATTCTAACTTTTTACCCGAAATCTCGATTTTAGGAAAGATTGATGTTCCTTGGTATATCTTTTCAACCCCAATCTCACTTTTAAAAATGGAAAATAAAGGAAATATCACACAATCCAAATTTTGGCTAAAATTTAAATAAATTGATACTTTTTCATGTGAATCCCTTATTCCAAGTATTTGGCATTTTGTATATGTAGAGGAGGTTTCTAAGCCAAATTGAGTTTCATTTATGATACCTGTTGTTTCATGTGGGTGGGAAGCTCCCACTAGATTTATTTCAGGAGAAAATAACAGATTTTCAGGTTCTATCGCTTCTGAAAAATCTATATTATATTCAACGATAAGTTTTGTACCTTCTAGTTGGTATTTTTTAAAGATATTTGTATGTATAACCCTATTTTCTTGTGATATAACTCCCTCTCGGATTAGAGTTAGACTCCGATCTGGAGTTTGATTAATTTCATATTTTTGGTTCGCAAAGTTCCCAAAATCCTTATAGTTATCTTTCTGTAAAGAATCTTCTGTTACATTAAATGATAAAAAATGATCTTGAAAAGCCCATTTTTCGAAACGATCATGAACACTTGCTATCTTAGTGTGATAAGGTTCCTTCTGTCTTCCTAGAACATTTAAGAAATTATAACCGCATTTTTTGAAATTTAACGCGAAAATAGATCCTCCAATGAGTGATGAAATAAAGCATGAGATGTGAGAGTTTTCTAGTACCCCATCTGGTTGTCCGTCTAATAGGATATCTTTAATCCCCCCTGTAAACTCATCTAAACCTTCGTGACTTCTAAGCTCATCCAAATAATATTCTGCAAGAATTATGTGCTTGTGAGTACTATGTCGCAGGAAACGATAATAAATTCCGCCAAATAGGCCATGCCAATATACATCGTTCGACTGAGATTTCAATAGATTCTCCCAAATTCTTTTAAACAGGTCTGGGGAGGAATCAGGAAGAGATTTTTCGGTTGATTCTACTTTCTCTCTGCAATCAAGCATTCTTTTATGCATAATATTTGCTTGAGAGTATTTTATTAAGAAATTCTGCCAAATTGATCCTTTAGCAAAAGTTCGTATATCATCAGCTAGTTTTCGTTCAATTTTTTCTTGATTTAATCTTTCAAGTAATTTCTCGAGACGGTACCTGAGAGGTGAGGGTAAGGCCCAAACTGCCATTTTGTCGTAACTACTTGTAGGAAGATAAAGAAGACCCCTTGGATGATATTTTTTAAGATAATCGCTAATTAAGATTGGCTTTATCCATGGGTTTGAAAGTATTTCTTTAAAGAAACTATTTATCCATGGAGTTCCATCATAACCATCAACATAACAAATATCATAAGTTGTTCTATCACCAGCGGGCCAAACTCCCATTTTTTCAATATCAGAAATCATAACTATAATCTTTTCGTGATATTCGTCACGTCCCTTCATTAAATACTGGATTGTTTCATTAGGCTTTTTCCATGGAACCAAATAGCGAATTTTTTGATTTATGGGAAAGATAGTTATTGGATTTCCTTGATCTTCTGTCATATACGAATAGAATGTCTGTTGTTCAGAAAACCCAGCCATATGAAAAAGGTAATCATCGATAAATGTGAAATCAATGCCTACCTTACTTAGAATTGATGGTAAACTAGGTACCCATACCCTCTCTGCCAACCAAATTCCTTTTGGCGAGATTTGATAATTGTCCTCCCACCAATCAATCATTAGTTGAATCTGTTTTTCCTTATCACGGTCAGGGATTACTGCTAATATTGGTTCATAGAAACCTCCCCCAATAACCTCGATTTGCTTTCGACGATGAAGAAAATCAATCTGTTCTAAATATTCTGGATGGTTTTTCTGGAGCCAGATGAGAAGAGGACCAGAAAGATGTAAATTTGATTTGATTTCTGGGTATTTACTAATCATTTGAATTAGAGGTAAATAAGCTTTCTGATAAGCATCTTCTATGATCCAGGAAAAGTTTCCAATGGGTTGATGAGCATGCCAAACTATAGGAAAATAAATTGTTCCTTGTTTAGGAGATACCAAAAAAAATCCTTCAAAAACAAAAGTGATTGATTAGAGAATAAGGTGCCGTAATTCCTCAACTTTTGCCTCTACTCTTTCAATACTAGCAGAAGAATGTACCTCTGGATTAGAATCAACCAACAATAATAATCCTTCTCCAAGTATATAAACAAAGAGATTGGCAATTCCAGATACAGCTAGGAAGAATCTGGGCTTTTCTAAGTGAGCAGCGAAGGCTCCACGTATTGCACGTATAGCTGCTGGTAGTATTTCAGCCTCCATCTCATTAACTATTACTGCACCTGTAAATGAAGAGATACATGCACCCCTTATAGCATCATCACTGATTACCCAAGCATGGAGACAATCTTCAACTTCCCGTTTTTGTGGTGGAGACATATATCGAGATTCTCCAGCCATAACTGTCTTAATTAATTCCTCAAATTCTTCCTTTTCAACACCAGACAATCGAATGGTTCTTTTGGTAAGTTTTTCTGCAAAATTTCCCACAAAAAGACTCATCAATGTTCTTAATTTGAATTCAATGTCGAGAATTGAGGCTGATGCAGAAGCGATGAGTGAAAACATTCCTTCTGATCGTACAATGCCTGCAATGCGCATTGATGCGAAATCAACATGGAAAATTTCTCCCTGACTAATTGATTCATCATCTAATCCTTGTGAGATTTCAAAAGCTGAATTCAGTAGGCTCTGTACTCTTGTGGATGGAAAAGTATTCTGGTCCTCAATGTCACGAAAATCTTTACTTATTAACGGTTTGCCTTGTGAGCTAAAAACGAAAAATGCTAAATAGGTTTCAAGCTCATCAAACGAGACCATTCAGTTTTCACCCAAGATCAATTGGCCCATTTGTAGAAATGCTTCTTGGACTCGTGTTCCTGTTTTTGCTGAAGTTTCAAAGAATCCTTGAGCCCCAAATCGTTCCAGGATCGCTTTCTTTTCAGCCGGCAGTTTTCCTTCTGCAATATCTTCTTTGTTGCCGAGAATAATAACTTTTGCATTAGGGCTTTGTTCTTGAATGTCAGCGCGCCATCGATCCAGCTTTTCATAAGTTGGATCTATACGTGTTAAATCAAATACCAGGAATACTCCATGTGCTTTTTTCAAGTATAAATGACGGAAATTCGTAAATCCTGATTGTCCTGCAACATCCCAGATTTGGAAAGTAATGTCGCGATCGTCTATTGAAACCGTCTTTGAGAGGAAATCAACTCCTAAAGTAATCTGGTACCCTTCCTGAAAAAAATTATCAACGTATCGCTTGATTAATGACGTTTTCCCTACTTCTGGCTCTCCGACTAATAACAATTTAAAGGCAAACTTGCCTCCTTTTCCTTTCTTATCTTTGGGCATAGTTCGGTAGCTCCTCTGTTTGCACTGTAGATATGAGGTACTTCCTCGAGAAATTTGCCAATATTATCTTATAAGTATTCCTTATATTACTAATATATTTCCTTTATTCTTAACTTCTATTCCTGATATCCTTAAAAAGTAGATGAATGATATCACGATCAACCTAATATAACCGTTTATTGCATTGTTCATTGGTAAGATGATCTTTAATAAGAAAAAACTGGAAGAATGAAGATGGATGAATGGGAAATTAGCTTTAATTTGCGTGCTGGTGACAGATCAGAGCATTTTCAATTCAATGTCAATCCTGTTAAAGATATGACAAAAAATTTCCCTAGTTTCCCAAAAGATAAATTTCTACGAGCATTAAAAGCTCATGGGGAAAGTAATCAATATAATCTTCATTCTGGAATGATAACAGATTTGAGAATCAAACATACTACTGAATTGCATGAAAATCAGGAAATACATATTTTAATGCTAGTCATGGAGAAAATCGGTCCAATTTCGCTAATTTTACGACAAACATTTGAACATTTAGTCCTAGAAGGCATCGACTCACACTATAACTATATAGGGAGCGATGCATTACTTAACTTATTAGTCCAAGTAATAAAACCTGACTCTCCAACTGTAAAAGGCCTTGGAAAAATAACTTCCATTTATCACGCCTCAAATATCATTGAATTAAGTAGAAAAGAAAGCTTTGTTTCTTTTTTAGATAGTCCAGAAGGTCAAATTCTTGTTTTTGGTTTAAGTATTATATTACCAACAGTTTTAATCATAATCCTACCAATTCAGTTTTTAGATACTATGTGGGGTTATGTTATCAGTCTTGCTGTCTTAGCTATACTTTGGTGTATTTTTCCCATTGCAAAAAGATCAACAAGATACGCTCCTCTTGCAGTGATCTCAGCATTAGGTAGCTATCTGATTATAGAATTGTTAATCATCCTAAAAATTAGGGTTAGTGGAATAAACCCCTGGGGGATTTTTATTAATCTATCTCGACAAGATTTACTTGGAGAACTTCAAAATCAGGAAGTGATTTCTGAACTAGGTTATGAGGTTTTTTTAGGTATTGAGTTATTAGAGCTGATCATTCCTCTTCTTGACAGTATTTTTATAATATTCATTCCTTTTTCAGTGGGAGTGGGTCTTGCAGGAATATTTATGATAACAGAAAGAAAATGGAAGAGTGCTGCAGTACTGAGAGTGTTTTTCGCGGCACTATTTCTCATTGCAATAATAACAATTCCATTAGGGTACCACGCACTAGGAAAAGGATCTGAAGGAACATTACACGCCAGTATTGGTTTGATAGAAACAGCAAAAATGTTTACTCCCCTTTATATTGAGGACTTGGAGGCGAATTATGAAGAATTACTTGAACTAATCGCTTTAGCTCAGCAACACTTGGAGAAAGCCAATAATTCATTCGAACAGTTTGGTCAGAATCCATTAATCGCATTTATCTTACCATACATAATGCCCGAGGTTGCAGGGATCCCCCTCGAAGACCTACCAGAGATTCTAATGCTAACAGGGGTATTAGCGGATACGGTGCCATTAATCCCAAACATTTTGTGGGGTTATAACAACCTACAATTAGGATTTAATCAATCATTTTCTCTTCTATTGCAAACAATTGAACACCTCCCCCAACCAGGAGGTCTTGGATCAACAGTTTCCCAAAATTATGATCCTGAAATGTTAGTAGCGCTAAAAATTCTACAACGAGGTACAAGTAATCTTTCTTCCGTAGAAAATCCAATATTACATCTTATTAGTGAAATTCAGGAAAAGTTAGATTATTCAATTTTTGCTGAAATATCCAGTTTGTTAACAGAACTAGAGGTTGGGCTACCGATTCTCATTACTATCGCTAATAACTCGGTACCGTGGATAAATAGTACTTATAAACTCACACTAGCTCTTGATGACCTATATGACTTAAATTTTGCCTCAAATATTCTTATAGAAGCAGAAAAGGACTTT
>JBHLPQ010000241.1:0-5215 GCA_048939265.1 Promethearchaeota archaeon | reverse complement strand
CTCTTCGATTCGGATTTCAATACCTTTACTGAGAATATATTTTATGATAATAATATGGAAGGCATAAGAATTGAAGGAAACACGCAATACAATATTTTTACCTTTAATAATTTTACAGACAATTATGCACCCCAACACCAAGCAAAAGATGGTGGTATAAGCAATATTTTTGTGTTTAATTATTGGAATGATTGGATGACAACAGATTCTGATGGTAATGGTTTTGTGGATACACCTTATTCTATAAAAGGGGCAGCAGGAAATCAGGATACCTACCCACTTACCTCTTTGTCTCTAGATCATGATCATTTAGTGATAAGCCCTATAATCATCCACCCTGGGGGTAAAGAAACACTTAATGGTGTAATCACAATAGATTGGACACCAGCAATCGATTCTCTAAAACATAATAAAGCTTACTCGGTCTATTATTCCTATAATTTAGGAACGGACTGGATCCCCCTTGTTCTAGATATTGAAAGCACATATTATTTATGGGACACCACGACGGTTAATGATAGTTCTTATATAATTAAGATTGAAGTAAACTGCAGCCAAGGACTCACAGTGGTCGAAATTTTGGTTACACCATTTACCATTGACAATGTGAATCCAGGGGCTGATCCATTCGTTAATATAATGATCATTGCTTTCTTTGCTTTACTCGGAATTATTGGGATTAGTTATCTGTTATATACGTCAAAATTGAAAGTTCCTGCCACGATTATTGATTTATTTCAATCTGATCAGATTGATTTCTTAAAATCTGTTTATGGTAAAGTGATTATCGGTCTGGAAAACATACAAGCAGGGGTTATTTCAGAATCACACGTTTCTCCTTTATTAGAACCTGTTGACAATTTTAATAAAAATTCTAGTAACCTGTTGACAATTTTATTAGAACCTGTTAAAAATTTTAAAATTTTGTCGATTCGAAGGTTACTAGAAAAGGATACTGATCAGTTTTCTAGCTAGAATTCGTTTTTCGTATTATTCTACTACCTCATGCTATCATTCAGAGTTTTATCACTTTAGTTTGCAGTAATCGGTTAATATGTGAAGGAGGAGATACTACAAAAACCTGTTTTACAACATTATTTTTTTAAGGTACATTTTCGAGAAGACATGAAATTTTAAAATAGGAGGAAAAAAGATGAAACGTATTGTAATTCTGTTTATATTAACATTTCTTTTTTTAGGGATACAATCAGTCAAACTATATCCAGAAAGAGTTACCACTATAAACGAAGTGGATATCAGCTTGGTGGACTCTTCCTTAAGCCAAGTGCAACAAGGGATATACGAGTTTACAACAACTATCGAAAATATTGGTGATCCAGCGACTACTGGTACTGTACCGATTTCATGGGAAGAATACGTGTACGCTATGCCACTTACGAATGGTATCGGAACTCTAGATGAAAGCGTGGCAGATTATGATATCAATGGTGATGGCGACGAAGACGATACATTTACAGTCGAGTGGAACAATACAATTCGGCCATGGGATGCAGAAATCAATGGTGCTTACGTGTACGCCCTCGCGGACCATTCTGTAGACCGAATGTTTAATAGATCTTACTATATTGATGGTCAGTCGAAACTCTTTCAGCTTGGTAATAAAATGCATACTCTATACTTTGCAGATAATGATGTCGCATCATTCGGATTAGGAGATGCTGTCATCTTAAATCATCCGAGTCCAAACTTTGAACTAGTGGTGTACTCAAATGTCAGCTTTATCGACATTAAGATAAATGGAGTGAATGCTGAAGTCAACCTATCAGTTACGGGAGTAGAAACCTTTGCAGACGGGACGGATCATACGTACTCGATATGTGTGGTTCCCAATCAGGCAGCAATCGAAACAAATGAACAGATCGAATTTTCTTGTACGATAATAGCTCATGAAACAACAGCTTGTGAGGTCGCACTCTTAGCCAACTGGTCACCAGATGGGGTAATAAGGTACCGTTGGGTACCATTCTATCAAGCGGATGCATCATTTGAAGCGATAAATCGGCCTTATTTCATAACCATAGAATCTGATCTTATCACAGTTAATGCTTACACGAAGCAGATAACATCAACAGTAAAAAACATTGGTGCTCCCGCAACAACTGGAAATGTGCCTATTTCATGGGAGGATATCATGTATGACTTACCCCTTGATGATGGGGAAGGAACACTGGATGAAAGTGTTGTGGATTCTGATCTTAATGGTGATGGGGACAAGGACGACACTTTTGACGTTCGTTGGGACCCGAGCGCTGATCGACCATGGGATGCTATGGTTGATGGTATTCATGTGTATGCTTTGAGGGAACTGCCTTTCGAAAGTGTAAATCGAACTTATTACTTAGATGGTAATTCTAAGCTATTTAAGCTTGGCAGTGAAACTCATACGCTCTATGCCGCTAGTAATGATCTCGCTTCCTTTGGAATTGGAAATGCTTTTATTGAAACTCATCCTTGTCCAAATTTTGCAGTGATTGTATTAGCAAATGTAAGTGCCAGCAACTTTAAAATCAATGGCATGGTTGTTGAAGCAGATCACATGTATTCAGGGATACAGGTATGGGCAGATGGGTCTATACAAAATATAACAGGGTATTATGTTCCAAAACAGGCGTCAAAGATCAACACAGGAGAAGAAGTAACCTTTTCAGGTATCTTCTCATCCTATGAAACTACAACATGCGACGTTTACCTCATGCTGAATTGGTCTCCAGATGGGAATATCCGATACTTTGTTAATCCCTTGATTGAGACTGATGTGTCACTAGAGGCAACACCAACACCAATGCCAACTTCAACCACTTCTACCTCTACTTCCTCTACAACAACTGAAACAGAACCAACAAAGTCAAATGGGACTCCCGGTTTTTCATTCATAATCTGTTTGTTGATAGTGTTACCAGTGTTGCACACATGGAAAAAGAAAAATACATAATTTTCCCCTTCCCTCTTTCCCTTTTTATGTGTTAACCTTATCTATCTAGATTTGTTTAGGGTTTCTCATGATTAAACAGAAAGAATTAATTGTAGTTACAATAGCGATCATCTGCTTAACAACCCTCTTTTCTTGTCCAAGCACAGCAAAAATAGAAACAGACGAGAAGGGGGAAGTATTCATTGATAATCTTGTTTGTACAAAGGAAGGGGATATCATAATTATCTATCATCGTAGATATTGGCCATCTGATATCATGGAAGAATCGGGTCCACACGTTCGAGTTCTCCGTGTATCAGAAGAAAATACATTTCAAACAATCGCCAGTGGGATGTCAGCTCCTTTTTCTTCTTGGGGCCTTGCCCAAGAAAACAACAATGCTTTTCGATTAATAAAATGGGATGGAACAGAATGGTGGTGGTTTAAGGATAATCATTCTTCTAAAACCTATCTTGGAGTTTCTCACCCTGGATGCGGAAATGTCTTGTTTCCCAAACAGGTTCGTCACACACAAAAATTACAAGAGTACACATTGATGGGTTGGTGCGAGAATGAACCAAGGGTTATAGTTACTAATGGATCAACTACTAATTTTCAAAATATGACACAAGGGGTAAATTTTACTCCAAGTGCGGCTTTTATTGCGGTTAATTCTTCAGAAGCATATTATTCTCACTTTATATCGGGAACATCCGATCTTTTAATTAGACATTTAACATCAAATATGACCATTTTAAATGAAATCACGTTCACTATCAGTGGTACTCCTTCTAGGAATATTAGCTGCTCAGATGCTTTATTAGGATTAAACGGAGATCCTTATGTTGGCGTTCAAATTTTGGATCCCAACTGGGAGACATCTTTAGACACTTATCAGCACACATTTGAGCTTGTAAATTTGGAGAAGAATGTGTCTTTTGTTTTATCTATCCCCACAAAAACTAATTACTATAATTGGAACGGTTTAGTAGACGAATCAGGTAATTTTCACGGATTTTTTCCTTCTGATAAAGATGATGTCAGATATGTCCGAGTTACCAGTGATGGAAACATTGAAGTTGATTTCACTTTTACATCTGGTGGTATAAATACTATCACTTTTTGGGGTAGTAATCACATTATTGGAGAGGTAAACAACAAACTATTTCTCTTAGAATTATCAACTGCTACTGTGATCATTTCTAATACTGAGGTCGTTCCTTTCATTAGTTATTATGTTGGGATGAGTTTTATTTATTCTTTCATCTTTTTTTTATACATATTCTTCATATTTCTCTTTCTTTTAGTGATCATCGTTATCATCAGGTTCTGGTTGAGAAGAATCTCTAGGGTGGAGGTTCCAGCAGGGAAAATGACTATAGGGAGTGGTGAATCAAAGATTTGTCCTCAATGTCGATTCACAAATTCTAGTACAAGTAGTCACTGTTCTCATTGTGGATTCGTGTTCGAGCATCCAAATGGCGTTATTTAAGTGGTTAAATAGAATGATAGAAGAATGTACACCTCAAGCCTGTAATTATCTTAGGACAATAATCAAAGATTTTTTTTTAATTAATTATGTACCTGCTCCCCCTAAACCTAATTTTTTCGAGGTTATCTTATTTATTGGAATCATGATTGTTGTTCTCGCTGCAGATGTCCTATTCTTGTATGTGGTTTTTAAAAAAACTGTTACACCTCACAAGATTCAAGCTAAAAAAACAGTCTTGGACATCAAAATTAGTTCAGTTCTAATACTGGTTCTTGGAACACCCGTATTTTTAAGTGGTATATATCTTCTAGCGGCTGGGGGATTAGCAGTAATGTCATTGGGCTATTTCAGTTTGGTTATTTACGTGCTGGGTGTTTTATTCACAAGTATTGGAGCTATCAATCTATTTATTGGAATTGGTTTGTTAAGATTAAATTTTACTGCTTGGAACGGTTCAATCTTCATGATTTTTGGCCTTATGATTATAAATTTGATTCCAATGACCAGAATTATTTTTTATAGATGGATGATGTTTCCTCTAACTCTTGGTGAGAGTGCTGCACCTTATCTGATTATACTCCCCATCCTGTATTTTTTTTGTTATTTAGGAGTGTTAATATGTATTCTTATAAGAAAAAACAAATTCTCTGTGAATCAGATCAGTTAATATGAATGTGGGGAGATGCTACAAAAATCTGCAAGACTATATTACTTTTAAAAGGAAATAATTCTAGGAGAAATGAAATTTCAGGAGATGTGAAAAATGAAACGTATAATACTTCTTTTTATTT
>JBHLPQ010000240.1:0-5229 GCA_048939265.1 Promethearchaeota archaeon | reverse complement strand
AAGGACTTAATCTCAATACTGATGTTTTAGAAAAGATCAAGACCTTTGCAGAAATGGGAGTAGGGTTCTATAATATAATAATGTCGGCAAAAGACAATAGTATCCAAGGTATATTGCAAGCTCTTATTCAAAATATTGGTATGAGTCTTATTAAGGAATTTACTGGTGTAGACATTTCATTTGTCAATGACATCTTGAAGTTCATCTTTCCAAAATTCTTCGGTGTTGATAGTTCAGAGCTGCCTTCTGCTCAAGAAATGATCAGTAATCTTCTTAGTCAACTAGATCAAGTAGATGGACTAGATGCAATAGTTAGTTCTGCTACAGGAGGCGCATTATCAAATCTAAACGATTTAAAAGATGCAATTGAGGCAATATTAGGATTTATCTTTAGTGCAAAAGATATTTTCACAGATGGTATTCGCTGGCTCTTTGGACAGCTTATGGATTGGCTAGGTGGACAAATTGAACAATTAATCAGCATGCTATTAGATGCTATCACAAATGCTCTTAATGCAAGTGACCTTTTCCCTCCTGAATGGGCTGGATCGTTACCAATAGGATTAGGCGGTTTTAGTCTTTTCAGTATCGGCATTGAATTAGGTTTATATCCCCATTTCGGATTTGATGAATCAGCTTTTTCAGATTGGATGCTAGATATTGTCTTTGGAGGTTTGAATCCATTTGCAGGTGGAGATATTGCTGATTTCTTCAAAAAGATATTTTCATTCTTTGAATTAATACCAACCTTCAAAGCAGGATTTGAAATTGGAGGATTTGGTACCGAAGAAAATCCCATGATGGCTTTTCTCCTCGAATCTCTCGGACTTGAACTGGAATTCTCAGGTAAAGGGTGGTTCGAGATGGAGTTATTTACCCTAAAAGGTGGGGTTTTTGATACTGATAACTTCTTTAAGGTTATTGAATGGGGTTTCTCGTTTACCATTACTATCTCGAGAACTTTCACATTATTGGACTTCTTGACTGGAGGTACTGCTGGAGCACTTAATGCAATTGGAGAATACATTGGTTTAGATGCAATTACTGTAACAGTCTCATTTGGTATATTTCTTGAAGTTGTAAAGCGGGCGGCTTCCGCTACTGGCCCAGAAGAAGGTTCATTTACGCTTAAAATTACTATAGGTCTGGCTGTCCACCTTGGTCTTAATCTCCTGATAGTTGGAATATCTTTTGACTTTTCACTAGAGATCATACTGACGTTTTTCCAGGATCTTGTGGCCCCCACGCCGCTTCAGATTTTCTTGGAGATCATCCTCCGGTTCAGTGTCACTCTCACATTTCTATTCTGTGATTGGGAAATTGAATTTGAGTGGAAACCTCTCGACCCGTCTCCCTTAGAATTAACTCCAACTAGCAAAGCGGAACAAGAAGATAGTGGGGCGATGGGTCTAGACGATGATGGCGATGGTTTAGGTAATGCATACGAGGAAAATACACCTGGTCTTAATCCCCTATCAGAAGACACCGACGGGGATGGACTCACAGATAAGTTTGAAACTCAAACATCGAAAACCGATCCCATCTTACCAGATACTGATGGCGATGGATTGGACGATTTTGTCGAGTATCACCATACAAAAACAAATCCTCGTCAACCAGATACTGATTGGGACGGATTAACTGATTATGAAGAGGCAATCATCATCCAAACTGACCCATTAGACACTGATACAGACGATGATGGTATTGATGATAATTATGAGGTCAATCATGCCTATGATATCTTGGGAGTGACACCCTCCGTAGAATATGTCATGATTGGAGGTGTCAAATATTACGATCGAACGGATCCTCTCAATCCTGATACCGATGGAGATGGCCTCATTGATGGAGAAGAAGGTGAATACGGTCCCTATTATGGTTTAGATGACCTCTATAATGAGACAGCAGAAGCAGGTACTGATACCCCACCACTTATTTTCAATGGCGGATATACTCACCCCCTAGATAACGATACTGACGATGACACTTGGGAACAGCTATATGATGGAAAAATAGCCCCAAGTAAAGCACATGCTTGGGTGAAACTAAAAGATGGAACATACATTCTAACCACAGATTGGTGGGAAATCAAAGGAATGCCCATAGTCTACATGATAGAAGGAGAACCAGTGCTGAATATTACTTATACGAACCCCTGCAATCCTGATACTGATGGAGATACTGGTATTGGAGGCTACGATCGAACTGGTGCCCCTGATAAGGAACATAATGACCCACCAATAAGTGAAATTCTCAATTCTGATGGATATGAATTATCATTAGATCCCCCAAGTGATCCCTGCGATGCTGACACTGACAACGATGGATTGATTGATGGTCTAGAAGGTACAAGAGGTTCGACATCGAATCACACGCATTATGCTAATCCTGACACTGATGGCGATGGATTAGGTGATTTACAAGAAGTTTTATTGGGTTCTGACCCCAGACATCCTGATGGGGATCACGATATGGTCATAGACGGCGATGAATACTTTAAATACGGAACTCATCCAGCAAATCCTGATACTGATTATGATGGGCTCTTAGACGGTGAAGAGTTATATTGGTATCACACTAATCCATTCTCAGTTGATAGTGATGGTGATCGAATCAGTGATTGGATGGAACTTATGGTCTACTTTACTGATCCCATGGACGAGGATACCGATAATGATCGACTAGACGACTATGAGGAAACGTTCATCTATAAAACTAAGCCTCATGATCCTGATACTGATTCAGAAGAATGGAATGATTTGAATCATAATAACCGATATGATGGACTTAAGGAATGGGATTTAGAGTACGATGAAAACGGTAATGGCGTCTGGGACGGTGATTATCTTCGAGACGGTGACGAGGTGTATGGTACCTACAATGGAATTAAAACAGATCCCCTTCAATGGGATACAGACCACGATTCTATTACTTACTTCGTTGTGTATGGAGGTGGAAAAATAGACTATACTTTCCGCATGTCTGACGGTGATGAGCTATACTATTACGGTACTAATCCAACTTATGGAGACACAGATCTTGATGGAATTACAGATGGTTGGGAATTATATTTAGGTTCAGGCTTAATTCCCAATTTCAAACCAATGCCATTAGATGCTTTGAATGATGACACTGACGGTGATACATTAGTTGATGGGCTTGAATTAATGATTGCTAACTTCACGAGTTTGATCTATCCCTATATTGGATTTTATACAGTACGGCCTTACAACACCTCACCTGTCTTACCAGATTCGGATTTCGACTTTTTGAATGATTCAGAGGAAATTGATATCTACCATACTCGTCCTGACAAAGTGGACACTGATAACGACACATTAAGCGATTATGATGAAATTTTCTTCCACTTTACAAATCCACTTAGAAATGATACCGATGCGGACGGATTAATGGATTGTAATGAGACAACAGCCATTGTTCCACTTGTAGGAATAGAATCTAAAGGCATAAAATTCTCTATTAAATTATCGGGGCATATAGATACGGTAACAGGGGAAATGTATTATCCTGATTATCCAACGAATGCTACTGATAGGGATACTGACGATGATCTACTACCAGATGGGGCGGAACTAGATCCTGACCTGCCTTATAATCAGGCAGGTACTGACCCTATGATCACAGACAGCATTGTAAACGGTACACAAGACGGACTTCTATTTGATTCGGATCATGATTACATCCCAGATGGCTATGAGTACTTTGGTGACGGCCCGAATGGAACCTTAACCGCAACAGCATCGATCGGAGGGGGTGGGCCATTCAATCCCGATAGTGACCATGACGGTCTTATTGATGGATTAGAATGGTTAGAATATGGTACTAATGCTACCAATTGGGATACGGATAACGATTCTTGGTCTGATGGCTTAGAGATTCTTCTTGGCACAAATGCTACTGAGTGGACCAACGCATCAGATATTTATGACGCATTAGATGCTTACCGTGGCGATTTAGTAATTACATCTCCAATCGAAACTTCCTATGAAACAGAGTCATTAACAGTTACTGCTACTAATTTTTCGATATTAACAAATGTTAAGTACCGTTTCACACATGGGCCAGTTTCTCACGAAGAAACAATGATGAATTATAATAACAGGCAATACCAGTGGCAAAGCCAACTATTAACTCTACCCAAAGGTGATTACACACTTGAAGTGATCGGAACCAAACCAGATGACTCTGAAATAGTGAAAAGGGTTCGATTCTTTATCCAAATGGAGCCTTTACAGTTAGAACCTATTCTTATTGGCGGTTTGATCGGATTCAGCGGGGTATCATTACTTCTGTTTTTAATTGAAATTGTGGACATCCAGAAATTATTATTCTGGCGGCGCAAAGAAGGAGGGCTCTAAGATGAAAGGAGGACATAATATGACAAGAATTCTTTTAAAACTAATGGCAATATTCTTCATTGGTATATTCTTATTAAGCCCAGTATCTACAACAGGCATTCTTCAGGACATTACAAACGATGGAGCAACCTCTCTTCCTTCATTAAGGAGCTCCGTTTCACAAGATACCGTCTCGAGTCCAGTAATTCGTAGTGATGATGAACCTGGTGTTAACGATCGCTATATTCCTGAGGATTATGATATCACAAAGTTCCTCATGAACAACGAAATGGCAACGTATCAAAAAGTATGGGAACCTTGGTTAACGAAAGCTGCTGTAAGATGTCTCGCAACTGATCCAAATAACGAATGGATAGCAGTCGGGGGTGGCTATTTGTATGACAATGAGATCCATCTTTACCGCTGGAATGATTACACCAGAGAATATGATGAGGTGTGGGATAGTGGTGATCAGATCATTCAGGGTGATGTACTCTCAATAGATTTCGGGGATACTGATAATAACGATTTTCTGGAAATTGCCTGTGGGAGTGCAGATGGACATGTGTATGTTTTTGAGCAAGAACATATTTACGATCCTTTTGACAACATGGAAAATCAATTCGTACATGTTTGGACAAGCCCTAAACTCCAACAAGTTTGGGGAGTCAAAATCGCTGATGTCGATAAAGATTACCTCCCTGACATCATTGCAGGATCTTGGGATGAAAAAGTCCATGTCTATGAATACACGAACCATTCAGGTTACCCATTCTCGAAACAACATTGGATTGAATTTACAGAAAAGACCACTATTGATGTTGGCGAAAAAATATTCTCTATTGCCACAGGGGACACAAACTACAAT
>JBHLPQ010000239.1:0-5237 GCA_048939265.1 Promethearchaeota archaeon | reverse complement strand
TACCTCCGTTCGAATAACTAAAGCTGGATTCAAAGCGTTACCTAACCTACGGATTATACAACCAGTGTCACGCTTAACCCCTGATCAAATAAGATCTGGACAATGGCGATCCTTGCAGTTAAAAAGTTACAATGTTACCAGTCGTCCTAAAACATTCCCAATAGGGCGAAAACATCCTTATTTGATGTTTTTAGATGAAGTGAAACAGAAACTTATTGGTCTTGGATTTAGTGAAATGCGAGGACCACTTGTTGAAAGTGAGTTTTGGAATTTTGATGCCTTATTCCAGGCACAGGATCATTCGGCACGGGAATGGTCTGATGTTTACACCATCAAACACCCAACCCATGGATCCCTTCCAAAAGATAAAGAAATAGTGAGGAATATTCAGAGGGTTCATGAGACAGGTGAACCTACGGGTTCAAGAGGATGGAGATATCGGTGGGATCCAAAAAAAGCTGCACAATTGATCTTACGACCCCAAGGAACCGCTGTGAGTGCTAGAACACTATACCAGCTTAAAATTCCAGCAAAATACTTTTGTATTGCACGTTGTTACCGTCCTGATTCTGTTGATGCTGTACATCTTTCTGAATTCAATCAATTGGAAGGTATCTCTTGTGATCCATCGATAACATTCCGTACTCTCCTAGGCCTGTTAAAAACCTTTGCTACGGAGATCGCAGGCGCGACAAAAGTTAGATTTAAACCTGATTATTACCCATTCACTAGCCCCTCTGCAGAGCTTAGTGCCTATCATCCTGAGCTTGGGTATATTGAATTTGGGGGTTCTGGTATCTTTCGTCCAGAAGTGACAGCTCCTTTCGGAATTACTGACCCAGTCATTGCTTGGGGTCTCGGCGTAGATCGTCTTTATATGGTGAAACGGGGGATTAACGATATTCGCGAGCTATTCACACAAAACCTGAATTGGTTACGCACAGTGCCTTTAACTTAGAGGTGAAAAAAGTGGTTGCATTCAAAATCTCTTATTATGATGTTATCGAATTACTCAATTTACCAGAGGATACCACAGTCGAAGAGCTTGATCATCTCTTTAGTTTTGCTAAATCTGAAATTGAAGAGCATGATTTGGCTGATGATGGTTACATTAAAGTAGACTGTAAAACTTCAAACCGACCTGACCTTTGGGGAGTTGAAGGACTTGTTAGAGAGGTTGGTGGCATAATAGGCTTACATACAAAGCTACCTGATATATCTGCTGATCCCAGTGGTTTTGTGATAAAAGTTGATCCCCGTCTTAAACCTATACGTCCATACATTGCTTGTTCCCTCATTAGAGGAGTGACATTCTCTGATTTCCTAATTAAACAACTGATCCAACTGCAAGAAAAAGTTGATTTCTCATATGGACGTCGTCGAAGTCGTTCTTCCATCGGGATTTATAATGTTAATATGTTAGAAAGTCCTATTTTATATGAACTTACTCCACGATCGACCTCATTTTATCCTCTTGGGTATAATGAAAAAATGACTCTTGATGAAATTTTAACAAGACACGAAAAAGGCATTGAATATAGTTATATCTTACCTAGTAAAGGAGATCTACCTATACTGCGTGATATCAATGGTGTTGTTCTTTCTATGCCTCCGATCATTAATAGTAATGATGTTGGACGTGTGGATGAAGAAACAACTGATGTGTTGGTGGAAGTCACAGGAACCAACCTTGAAGTTGTCAAAGTTGTTAACACTCTGATTACTCAAGCAATAAGAGACCGTGGTGGTGCAGTATATAGTGTTGAAATCCAATATCCTGAAAATCATGGAGAAGCGCCAACAACACTAATTACTCCTGAAACGGAGCCATATGAAATAATAGTTAATCCAGAAAACATTAAAGATTACTTGGGTATTGATGATTTAACAACAAATGAAATTATTAAACTACTACATACGAGGAGATTTAACGCTGTAAAGAAAAAAGGACTGGTCACCGTCAGATATCCGCCATATCGGGTGGATTTACTCCACTGGGTGGATGTTGCTGAAGAGGTAGCAATTGCGTATGGATACATGAAAATAGAACCTGAAGGGACAAAAGTTCCAACAATTGGTAATTTATCCCCGCGAACAATAAGTGAGAATTATGTCCGAGAGCTCTTAAGTGGTTGTGCGTTACAAGAGGTTCTAAGTTTCAGTCTCACCGATCCCGAAAAATTATCCACTTTGATGGGACATAAAAGTGAAATACTTTCATCGTTTGTCCAAGTTGCCAATCCAGTGAGTTCAACCTACTCGGTCATGAGGAATCGGCTTTTCCCTGGATTACTTGATTTCCTTGCGCGAAATACGCACAATGAATATCCACAATATCTTTTTGAAGTAGGAGAAGTTGTAAGACTTGAGAAAAAGTCCGTAAAAACAATTTCTAAGGCAGCAGTGATTTTAGCGGGTACTGAGGTTTCTTTTGAACACTGTCACAGCATTCTTGACACTCTAATTAAAGGAATAGGAGAAACCTACGATTTAAAAGTTGTAGAATCATCAGAGTTCATTCCAGGAAGGACAGCAAGAATCATAATTGAAGGTAAAGAGGTGGGGATAATTGGTGAGATTTCTCCAGAGCTACTTGAAAACTGGGAAGTATTTATGCCTGCGGCTGCCTTTGAACTTGATTTATCTACTATCCCAACGTTGAGTTTACCCCCAATTGAAATTTAAACCCCAAAAAATAGAATAATCGGTTTATTATTTTCACTCTTCGGTTAAAACTTAATATTTGTTTCTTTATCTGATTTTTATGAGAATCCAGGATTCACATCAATTCCATGATGTATATACTTAAAATAGGGGTGGTGACAATAATACATGATTCTTATAGTTGGGATATTAAATGAAAAATTTTGAATTAGATGAAAAATTAAAGATTTGGCCTAATATCAAGTTTTTCTATCCTTATAGTGAATTAACAAACAGACCAAAATGGAGAACAGCAATTCTAACCTGTATGGATTGCCGGATAATCACAGGCATCTTTGGGATTAAGGATCCAGGAGACACAATTGTAATTCGAAATGCTGGAGCCCTATTGACATTTGACAGTCTTCGTTCGTTACTAATTGCCATTTATGAGCTTAACGTGAAGTTAATAGTGGTCGTTGGTCACACAGATTGTGGAGGAGAAATGACAAAAGAGCAAATGACAAGATTGTTAACGAAAGTATCAAAAAAGACAGGAATGTCAAATGAACAAGTTCTAGAATATTTTAATTCACCTGATCCTTCCGATGTATTTCTAGGTTTTAATGATGTTGAAGAACAGATAAATAAAACTGTTAAAACCATTCAAGAACACCCACTTTTTCCAGACGAAGTGGAAGTCATAGGTTACATTTACGACATATCGAAAGGACAATTTTCAAAAGTACAGCAACGGGAAAGATAACAGCCCTAATCCAAGGTTTAGCTATTTTTTCTTGGAGTCGTAATGCCAAGATTTTTCTCCCTGCTTCTTCTTTTCTCTCAATCGTTTTTCCTCTCGGAGAATACGTTTGACTCCTTTACCTTTTCGGGGCATATAAATACCTCTAGATGGAGATTAGAAATCTCGGGGATTACTATTCTTTAGCTTCTACAATCTTCTCTTTTATCCGACGTTTAGTGTCTTTGATTTGATCAATAACTTCCTTGTCAATTTTATGTCTCAAAGGTGGAGATAAACGATTTTTCTTGAATTTCCTCATCATCCTCGGTAAAAATGCTAGAGTTTAGCTTATTAAGTTTTCACTCTGAAATGAGATCATTTTCACTCCACTCTCTCTCTCTTTTGCATTTAAAGAGTTCTCTTGATAGTATTGTTGTATGTCACCTTCAAATCCTGAATCCATAGCTAAATCAGAAAAACCTTCTGAAAAACAGGATAATTATTTTGAGAGAAAATATGGGAAAGAACCTAAAATCACTGCTGAAAAATACGCACAGAATCGGTGGAACTGGCACTAAATTTCACAAATGGAAGCTTACAGACAAAAAAAGGACTTTTTCTCCAGACCTCCAGAGATAACAAAGCTTTCTATGTTTTAAGAATCTAGAATACCAATCTCCAACGTGGATTGGATCGGTACGAGTGAAAGATTGCTGAATCACCACTGCAACATAATATGATGTTAGCAGGATGTTTCTTATCTTTTTCATTGAGGGAGAATTTCTTTAAGACACAAAACCACGATAACTTTGACCATTATTGGAGAGGAATTCAATTAGTCCAGTATGTAAAAAATGTCATAATTATATAATGAGTCTCCCTTGTCCGCACTGTGGCAATGATGAATCGTTTTATGATCGGTCCGCAGAGGAATTCAAACCTATAATTCCTACAGAGCTTCAAGGTGATTTTACGGAACCCCCTCCTCCCATCACATCCTCAAATTCTCCTTCTACGTTTCAAAGAATAAATCAGGTTCCTAAATCGACCAAAAGTCATGGGCAATCAAATCAAAGTTACTCTGGGCAAGTAGTTAACTATAAATTTGAAAGTACACCTTCAGGTAAAGAACCAATAAGAGGTACGGATTTTATTACCGAACCCCGTCTTGAAAACATCGAAATAGCTATCAAAAACATTGAGAATGATGTTAAAACCTTATCTTCAGATCTGGAGAATATCCAGAAGAGTCAAAAAGTAGTTGAGAGTATTCTAACAAATATAAACAAGAAACTCCTGAAATTACAGAAGGAATAACTCCATTTATTATCTAGAATCCTTTTTTACAGTATTTAGAAACTAATAATCCCTCAAGTAATTGTTTTTCTTCATTTTTGCTAGGAAGACATTCCGCAACAGCCTGACAATATTGCCAAAATCCACTATGTATCTTCTTATTAGAAGATAAAAACAGATCTTCTAGTTGCTGTTCATTCCCTTCTTTCCAAGCGATTGATGAAAGGTGCATAATATTCACCACACAAAAGTCATCTGGGTTAATAGTTACTCGATTAAGAGCACTTGGGATTCTCACCTTCGATCCTATTTTTCTGATAAAACCTCCCCGTAGTAATGTATTAAATTCTACCCCACATGCCTGAGTAATCTTTTGAGCCTCCCCAAAGTCAACAGTTGTGTCCTGAAAAGTCCAGCGAAACACTAAATAAAATTGAGAGATACTATCAATTGTTATTGTTCTTTGATTTTGTAAAACCATCTCCACGAGAAAATTTGTTGAGATCGTACGAATAAATGTTAATTGATCACGAAATGAGACTACTTCGCCCGA
>JBHLPQ010000238.1:1861-5238 GCA_048939265.1 Promethearchaeota archaeon | reverse complement strand
CATTGAGAATTTATTGTAGGAGCAGAAGCTTCATGTCTTTGCCTTTAGATCTATATTCGGTTCTGATTTTTACAAGTTTTACTAATATTCTTTTTTCATTAATTTCGAGAAAGGAAAAATCTAAAGGAAAGAAGATTTACTATATTTTTGAGGAACAAGATTGCTAAGGATGAGGAACGACCAAAAAGATATTTGTCTAGTTACAGGTGCTTGTGGATTTGTTGGATCACACTTAGTTGACACCCTTGTTTCCCAAGGGTTTTATGTAAGAGCTACGGATTTAAAAAATGCCAATCGAAAAAATATTCCCTCTTTAGAAGCAGTAGAATTCCTACCAGCTGATCTCACCAAACCTAGAGAAATACCACAGCTACTTGATGGAATTACTAAAATATTCCATCCTGCGGGAATCTTTAATTTTAGCGCACCAAAGAAGCTTTTGTTTAAAGTTAATGTTGAAGGGACAACTAACCTTCTATCTGCAGCTCTCTCAGAAGACATTTCTCATTTTGTGAATTGGAGTACAGCGATGGTTTATGGCACCTTACAATATTCCCCTGCGGATGAGGGCCATCCAATTCAACCTGAGGATCCATACACGGAATCTAAGTGGATTCAGGAGCAGATTGTATTGTCTTATTTTGAAGAGAATGGATTTCCAGTGAGTATTATCAGGCCAACAGCGATTTATGGTCCTAGATCCGTGTATGGTACTTCCAAAGCGATTCTGGCTCTTGTAAATGGCAAAATCTGGGGTATACCTGGAAGTGGAAAAACGATCCAGCATCATGTACATGTTGAAGATGTTGTTAAATCAGCTGTCTTTGTGTCAGGTGAAAGAAATACAGTTGGAGAGATATTCAATGTCGCTGATAATGCTCCCATTTCAATCGAAGAGTCATTTCGAATAGTTACTGAAATAATCGATAAGAAACCTCCTAGATTCCATATACCAAAGTGGCTAGTCTATCTATATGGTTATATTGACCGTTTTTGGAATAGACTTCTTCGAAAGACAAGTTTATTCGAGAAAACTTCTCTAAAATTACTCTTTTCAGACCATATATTTGATAATAATAAATTAAAGGACTTTGGATTCGAATATTCGGTTCCTAGCTTTCAAATGGGGATTGAAAGAACGCTTCAGTGGTATAAACAACAAGGTTACATTGATTACTAGGATTCTTTTAATTGCACATGTCTTATCCCAAGATATTCACCAAGAATTATTAGAATAGGTTCAAGACTGAAGAGAAAAGCTGAAAGAATTGGGTCAAAATTAACTATCGTTAGACCAAATAGGGTGAAAGGAAATATCATGAATTCCTTACTTCCAGGAAAGATATTAAACCACAATAGCATTCCAACAACTTGAAATACAAAGAGAGAACTGAGTCCAAGGAGCCAATTAGCTCTGTAAGAGATATACTTGGTTTCCATTAAATAGCCGAGGATTAATCCACAAAAGAACAGGAATGGAAGATCAAAAACGAACATATAACCATCCTCAGAGAGAAAATTATTAGTTATTAAGAACAACCAACACTTGAAAAACTATCTGCTATTTGAGGAAGTTCAGTCAGTTCTGAGATTATCCTTATGTCAGAACTTTCATGAATTTGATTTGTACGATTAATCAACACTCCCTGCATTCCTGCTTTGAAAGCACCAAGAGCATCTTTTTCTAACTGGTCACCAACATATAAGATCTCATCGAGGGAAAGGTTTAATTCTTTAGCACTCATTTTAAAGAGTTTAGGGTGAGGTTTTTGTAAACCAACCTCTCCTGATATGATTATAGATCTAAAATAGGAGGAGATGCTTGTAAATTCTAATTTTCTTCTTTGTTGTTCAGCATTCCCATCAGAAATAACTCCTAGAGGAAAATCCTTTAACATAGCCAAACAAGGTACGACATCCTCGTATAAAATCCAGTTTTTCTCATATTCATTAAGATAAATTTTGAATAACTCCCAAGCTTTATCCGAAGTTAAGGGACAATTCCACTTGTTGAACACACTTTGAACTCTTAAAATCCGTTGTTGCTTAAACGAGAGAAATCCATCTAAATATTCTTTGATATATTTATCAGTATTCGTTTTCCAAGCTAAAAGGAACTCATCAAACCTTGAGTGACGGATCTTACTCTTCATCAGTAAATAAAGTTTGGTAAGGGCCTTTTCTACCGCCTGTTCATGATTTAAGAGGGTGCCATCAATATCAAATACAATTCCTTTAATCATAATTCTTTCATCTTTTTTGGTAAATAAAAGCAGACATTTTAATCTTTCTGAGATGCCCCCTTATCACTAGATTTTTGATGATATTTGGCGCAAAAGACCAGGAAATCGAATATGGAAGCATGGGATGATTCTTGGAAAACTGAAGAGGGAAGAGCACACTGGTTAGACCCAGATCCATTCATTGTCTCCAAAATACTGAAGTTTAAAAGGGAGGGGGTACGGAAAGTCCTTGATCTGGGTTCTGGTGTTGGGCGTCACACTATTCTGTTTGCTAAGGAAGGGTTTGATGTCTATGGAATGGATCCGAGTCCTTCTGGATTTAAATACACATTAAAGTGGATAGAAAGAGAAAATCTTTCTCCACAATTAATTTTAGGCGAAATGAGTCAGTTGCCATTTATAAACGGTTCTTTTGACTTGATAGTTGCATGGAACGTGATTTATCATGGTACGGTTGAAATTATCAAAAAAACTGTAAATGAAATAGTAAGATGTCTAAAAAATAATGGCTACTTACTTCATACATTAATTTCAACTAAGCATAAAAAATTCGGGCGTGGGAAAGAAATCGAAAAGTATACCTATGTAATTGAAGAAGAAGAGGAGAAAAACCACCCTCATCACTATTTTAACGAAGAAGAAATCAACAATGTATTTAATGGATTCATTCACTTAACTTGTGAGGATAAAGAACAATTTTATCCAGGACTCTTCCATTGGCATCTCTTATCTAAACTCGTATCAAAGCATTAGTTTTTTTTGAATCACACTATCAGAGAGATTTCTAATTAAATACAATTTAACTAATGCCACTGTGCAAACAAAAATAAAGGATTAAGTTGAAATATTTTTTAGGGATACTCATGCTATCAGGTATTCATTTCCTCTTGACTATGAACTGTAATTTTGAATGTGATCATTGCTTCTTATATTGTGGCCCAAATTTTGAAGGCACATTCACTCTGAAGCAATTAAGAGCTGTTCACGATGAAATGAAGAAAATCGGAACCATAAAAATGGTATATTATGAAGGTGGTGAACCCTTTCTATACTATCCTCTTATGGTAGAAGGCATTAAAATGTCTCATGAGATGGGATTCAAGACTGGAGTAGTGACAAATTCATATTGGGCGA
>JBHLPQ010000238.1:0-1761 GCA_048939265.1 Promethearchaeota archaeon | reverse complement strand
TCTTATGGTAGAAGGCATTAAAATGTCTCATGAGATGGGATTCAAGACTGGAGTAGTGACAAATTCATATTGGGCGATCTCAGAGGAAGATGCAGAGATATGGTTGAAGCCACTTCTTGATCTAGGTATATCAGACGTAAGTGTCAGTAATGATGCCTTTCATCATGGGGAGTGTGAAGTGAATCCAGCGACAATGGCATTAACAGCGTTAAAACGATTAAGTATGTCTGGAGGCGACATCTGCATTCAAAAACCAACCCTAGATATAGAAAAAACCCAAGAGAAAGGTGAACCAGTAATTGGGGGAGGTGCAATGTTTCGTGGGAGAGCTGTTGAGAAGTTAATTACCGAGGAATTACCAAGAAGACATTGGGAAGAATTTACAGAATGCCCTCATGAGGAATTAGTAAATCCAGGGAGAATTCACGCTGATCCCTTTGGCAATACGCATATCTGTCAAGGATTAAGTATGGGGAATATGTGGAACACTCCCCTTTCAGAGCTTGTAAAGAATTATAATGCAAATTCACACCCGATTTGTGGTCCATTAGTAAAAGGTGGCCCAGCTGAATTAGCAAGGGAATATCAAGTTGAGCACGAAGAGAATTATGTTGATGCGTGTCACTTTTGTTACCTGGTTCGGAAAGCATTAATTGACAAATTCCCTGAATATTTAGCACCCAGACAAGTGTATGGGTTAAATCAATGATCTTTTTGGACCTCCCGAATACAATCTAATATCCTTAAAGCATTAGTAAAGTTAATAAGTGTTCATAATTTCCATCTAGTGAACTCAAAACGAATTCTATATTTATTCGCGGGAATGTCATTGCTTAAAGATTATGAGGGATATTTTCTAAATAAGGAAATGAAAATTTACTTTGAAGGGTATAAATTATTTACCTTACAAATAGAAATCAATCAAATCTGTCAGCAGAATTGCATCTATTGTTACGCTCGTGATTCTCGTGGAGAGGAAATGAATCCAGAATTTATCAAAAGTATTCTCGATGATGCTGCGGAAATGAAAGTACGAAAAATTGAATGGTTGGGAGGTGATTGTCTCCTCCATTCTTCTTGGGAAGAACTAATGGCTTACGCCAAATACGAGCATGAACTCATCAATAACATCTGGACTAGCGGAAATCAATTAAGATCAATCTCAGTAGCAAAAAAAGCAATTGAACTAACCAGGGATGGAGGTTTCATTTCAGTTCATTTGGATTCAATTAATCCAGAAATTTATGGTAAACTCACAAACGGGAACCTTGACTATATGAAGGACACATTACAAGGAATCCAGAATTTAATCGACTTAGGAAAACCACCTTCAGAGATAATAAATTGTTTGGCACTAACAGGACTTCAAGCAGGAGAAGATTTTAGAAATACTGTTCAGTACTTTCATAGCCAATTTGGAATACCTGTGACTTTTATTAGCTATAAACCCACAAGTAAAGATCCTCGCTTACCAATCACGTCCCAACAGATAAAAGAAGCAGAAAGGGTGAAAACAGATATCTGTTATGGGCCGAATGTTCCAATTATACCACAGTGCGTCTCAAAATTTTATTGTGGAACGACAGCATCAATCCTACCAGAGGTAGGAGACCCCACTGTAGGAAATTTAACAGTTTGTTCACGAATTCGACAATCATTTGGGAAATTAAAGATTGGTCAATCATTCAAAGGGCAATTTAATAAGCTCAAAGACATATTATTGACAAGGAAACTCAAAGATAGTAGCAATCTTCCTACTGA
>JBHLPQ010000084.1:0-15636 GCA_048939265.1 Promethearchaeota archaeon | reverse complement strand
TTTCTCCCTGATCGCCCAAGACGTTGTAAGAAACTAGATACTGTACGGGGGGATCCAATTTGTATAATTCTCTCCAGAGATCCAATATCTATACCTAATTCCAAAGTAACTGAACAAGCAGTAACAGAAGGAATGTCCCCAGTTTTCATGATCGATTCAGCTTCCTCCCTTAAAGATGCAGAAATACTTCCGTGATGAACATAATAGCGATTAGGATATCGTTTTTGATCAGCAATTGCCCTCAGGGCATTTATTGTACTTTCCGCTCGTTCTCGCGTGTTAGTAAAGATTATACATTGTCGATTTAATGTTTGATCAAATAAATACATGTTTGAGGGGTAGGGTTCCGAAGAAGGTTCTGAAGCAGGTGCGACTAACTCCCCACTCTCCCCATATTGCATGATACCAGCAGGGTTTGGATTAGGGTCAATAAAATTCTCAACAGCTAATCGGATCCGTTTAATTAATCCTTGTACTTTTGGTGTATTCACTGGAATATTAGTCCCTGAACTTAACCACTTTTCTGCAGAGCTATAATCGCTTAAAGTTGCTGAAAGTCCTATACGACGGGGATGATAACCAATGATATTACTAAGTCGTTCTAATTGACAAAGGATTTGTGTCCCTCTCTCTTCATTCATAAAAACGTGAACCTCATCGATGATTACAAATTGAAGGTCACCAAACATTCTCCGTAATTCTTGTTGTCTATTTATTAGTAAACTTTCCATAGATTCAGGTGTTATTTGAAGAACTCCGTTTGGATTCGCGAGTAATTTCCTTTTGAGATTTCGAGGAATATCACCGTGCCAAGGCCAAGCTGAGATCTCTGCTTCTTCTAACAATTCGTCTATACGGTTAAATTGGTCGTTAATTAGAGCTTTCAAGGGTGAAATGTAAAGTATTCCAATACTTGCAGGGGGATCCTCATAAATTAATGTTAACGCTGGTAAAAATGCTGCCTCGGTCTTTCCGCTCGCAGTTCCAGTCGCTAATAGTACGTGGCTCTTCGTATTAAATATTGTTTGAGCAGCAGCTACCTGAATTTCACGTAGTTCCTCCCATCCGTGCGAATAGATCCATTCTTGAATGAATGCAGGAAAACGGTTAAAAATAGCATCACTCATAGAGTAAATTCCTCATATTCTGTTCCTTTTACGGATTCATCTACTTGGCTTGGAGCCTGTGGTTTAAAGTCTTCTCCCTGAATAAGGCCTAAGAAGGATTTCTCTGGGTTTCTTCGTAAAACATTCAGTAAGATAATGAACTCTCTGACAAATTCCCGCGGAGTAAGGAGTTTGTCGGCTCCAATGCGGCTAACAATGACTTTAATGAATTCTTGAAGTTCATCATTTGTTAAAAAAGGTTCATACTTATAGTGCAGAGCATGAACATTCATAACACGAGTTAAAAGCACAAAAATCTCTTCCAAGGACAACCGTTCAAGTTTAATAACGGGACCTGAAATATCACGGAGACCTTCTTTTGTAAACCGGCTCTCAACAAGGCGAGAATGGAGTGCTTCATAGCTATAGAGGCCTCTTCGTCTATCTTCTAGAAATTGTGGCGTGCCACCAACAAAAATCCCAAGATATTCAGCTTTTCCTTGCATAGTATCGTTATACATTGTCAAGAGTTTCTCGTAGTTGTTGGTTCTTGATTGAGTGTGCGTAATCTTATATAGGTTCACAGCTTCGTCAAAAAAGACTAATAAGCCTTTGTATCCAATCTCTGTAACGAAACGTGCCAATAACTTGATATAATCATACCATGAATCATCATCAACAATGACACTAACATTTATGGCATTTCGTGCATCTGTTTTGGTAGTATATTCCCCTCGTAACCATCTAAGAGCGTTTTCTTTAATCTCTTCTTCCCCAAGTTTATGGCCCCGCCAATATGTTGAGATAACTGTGGCGAAGTCAAATCCATGGACTAAGTCCTTGATGTTATTGACAGCAGTGATTATTTCTGTTTCTACTTGATCCACAAAAGCAGGATCTTGAGGTTTGATCCCTTTTTCAGTAATTACTGTGGATTGGATTTTTGAAATCCACTTTTCCAAAATCGCTGTTAATGCCCCTCCACTAGGACGTGTCTTTGTGGACATATTTGTAATAAGTTCTCGATATGTTGCAACGCCTTTGTTGCCTCCACCAATAAAACGGCGAGCTGGGGACAGATCTACATCAGCAACAACAAAATCACGATCCATTGCATAGTTTCTTAAAAGTTGAATCAAGAAGCTTTTACCTGATCCATATCGTCCAATAAAAAACCGAAAAGCTGCGCTCCCAACTTCGATGTTTTCCAAATCTTCTAGTAATGATTCAATTTCTTCCTTTCGGCCAACAGCTATGTGTTCTAGACCTATACGGGGAACTACTCCAGCACTCAAAGATTTTAGTATTGTCGCTGACACTCGTTGAGGAATTCTTTTTTTTGACATAGTTACTAGGCGTCCTACTTATATCTTGACAATTGTCTTTATCATATCTAAATATTCGTCGATTATGGTAAAAAGGTCAGAATCAATGATTATATCATCTATTGTCTCTAGTGCGATTTCATTAATTGACTCGATAATTGCTTCCGGCAAAGTACCCGTCTGTTCTGCGATCTGATCTAGTTGCTCCTTTGGAGTTTCATTAGCTACTAATGCTCTTAAAACCTGGTGTTGGAGATCTGTCAATCTTGAGCTAAATGCATTCCACTCATCTAATTCACTTTTAACCTCTTCTTGGAGAAAACCCTGATTAACTGGTTCTTCTGGAACCTCTTCTATTATAGACGTTGTTTCTTCTTGTTCAAATGTGTCGGAAGTTGTTAGGAGGGTTTGAATTTCGTCAGATTCTTCAGTTAATGCTTTTATTTTCAATTGATCGACATCTAAATCGCCACTTTGAACCTGTAAGGCAATTTTTGAATATTTAGGGGTAATGTTAGTGGCATTTAAGTTATCTATGAAATAATAATCGATTAAGGCTTCAACCTCAGGATCAGGAACAGCTACTTTTAAACGGGTTTTGGTTGGATCTAACTCAATATCACGGAAACGATTATGAATAAATCTTATTGTATTATCTAAAAAATTTAAGAACTGCCGCGAGTAACCTTTAACCTCTAAGATGTCAGTCTCGCCAAAATATCGGGCCAGAACAAAGGGAATCCTCCTTTTTTTGGTGGAACTGTAGAATTCTAATAATCCTTTGTTGTGTTTCTGTAAGTAATATGTGTTCACTTCGTTTAGGATATTTTTCACATGGAGATCCATTGTCGTCCGTACAGAGTCATCTAAGCGAGTATAGGGCAAAAAATTCAAGTACCCAACCAGCTCATAAAGCATTTTGATCGGGATTTTGTTAAAAGCTTCATTTTGGTAGTGAGAGAGTAGAAGCTCGGTTAATTCATATCGAAGATCTCTCTGTTCTCTTCCATCTAATCTACTCAAAATTGTGTGATATAGTTCTTCGATAGTATCAACAGGAATGTTGTTTATAATTGAATATTCAGCTATCCATTCGGGAAAATAGTCATCCAACTCAGTGTTATCAATACGGTAGTACTCCCAGATCGACAATAAACGTTTATACCCCTCTTGAGGATCTTGGATACCTATATCATTAATTATTTCATAAATATACAATATAATGTACCCAAGTTGGGCAGAGAGGAAATTTCCATTTTTAACTTGGTTACGCCAATAAAAATACCATTTCAATTGAGCGTTAGTCATATCGTGATAATTCGGTTGAAATTGGTAAAGTGGAACAGGTTTAACTTCGTCCTCAACCCTATTAACATACTTCTGCGCCGCATCAATGAAGGATAATTCTGTCTCATGCTCAGTAAAACTTAACTCGCTTATATATTTTGTAAATATTGTTTCAATTACCTTTTCAATTTCTCTTTCAAGCATGCTGATATGAGGTAGAGCTGGAAAACGATAATACTTACGAAGCATGCTTTCCGTCGTCATTACAATCTCTGTGATGAAAACAAGAAGTTGTTGTGACGTTGTGTAGGGGTAAACTTCAATAGTCTTCGTGAGGTATATTTCATTTTTAAGGGCCTTATCAAAGACAAATCGTGCCTCTTTCTCTGGTTTAAATTTCTCTAATAAACTTAGATTCTCAGCCTCGTGATAATATCGGTCAACTGCTTCAAGTACTTCAGGGATAATTTCATCTATTACTTTAGGTTTCGATGAGTAGAATGTACTGCTTTTAATACTATTATTTGCCAACACATTGATCCATTCAACAGGTATTTCTTTAAAACGCGGCGAAAACAGTGTCAGAATCGAATCGAGACATTCTAAGGTATAGTTTGAAGAAAATTTTACCAATTCTCTTGTGATAGTTTTTTGATCATAATGACAATTATGAAGGAGAATATAGTCTGTAATCCAGTTAATTAGGTAACGATCCAATTTGGGATGTTCTCTCCGATAATGTATCCAAAGATCTCTTAAGATACGATATCCTTTTTCTGTGTCATCATAATCAAGTGCTTGATAGATAAGAAGGAAGATATATGACAAATCGGTAGGATAATAATGACCGTTTTCAATTTCTGATACCCAAAAATTGTACCAATTTCTCTGATCGTCATTCATCGTGTCTAAGGTAGGCCAATATTGATCAAATGGTACGAATTTAGGGGGTGTTGGGAGTTCTTCTACTGGAGGTGTTTTAAACTCTGATGGTGGTTCTTCCACTACATTGTGAGTATGATTGCTCTCTAGCTGAGCGAGTTTCTCACGTATACGCGAAGCTTCCTTAAAATCAAGATTTTGAGCCGCCAGCTTCATCTTAGCTTCAAGATCACCACTATTTTTTTGACGATCACGAATTACAGGTATGATTTTTTCTTTAGCTTCAACAGAGACTTCTTTTCTTTCGTATCTACGAACTGGGGGTTTCACTTCAGGTTTTACTATAGATATTTTGACTTCTTTCTTAGGAGTGAAACCTATTTCAAATTCTGCAAATGTAGGTTGTTTTTGATTTAGTTCCCTTCTTGTAGGCAATCTCTTTTCATATTTCTTAAGTTCATGTTGAACTATATCCTTAATATAATCTGGAAGGGGTCTTGGATTTATTTCTACCTTCCCTCGATATTTCACAATTAAACTCAACCTTTTTTCGGTGTATTTCAACATATCAGTTAGAAAATCTACCATGGATTTATTCGAAGCAAGCCAATCGATATATTCATGTTTTAGTTCATTGATATTGGTAGTTTCTTGTGTAATGGTGAAAGGGGTTTGTGGTGGGAATATATTAAGGAATTTTTTCTTTTCAACTTCTAGAAAGTGGTTATTGACCTTTTTTAAAATTTTAGGAAGAAGACCCTCTAATATCTTGGTATTCCCTCTCTGGCAAAACTTGCTTCCTTGGATCGAGTTATAAACTAAGTAATTTATTAGTTTAAGGGGGAAAACGTGAAATAAACACTCCATATATTGATTTAAAAATTCAATTACAGAATTTGAGTCAGCTAAATTTCCTGCCTTTCCTATGAGGGAATCTATTGGCTTCAAAATCGTTTTCTGTCGGGGAGAATAATAGCCAAGAACGCTTGCTACAGCCCACTGATCAATTTCTTTAGGAGATTTTTGTAGGATTGATTGAACTTCTTCTTCAGTAATAATTCTTAATAGTTTATCATAAGAGGTGATTTCATCAATTTGGGCATATAATTCACTCTGAATTTCTTTCTGAAATGAGGAGTTTTCAGAGTAAATCTGAAACGAGATGTAATCTCCAACATTAGGGGTGGAGCTCCCTTGATAAGCAATGATAACCGTTACACTTTCTACAGGAAATATATTTTCGAATCTTTTTGGAATAACAAGCGGAGTATCTCCTATTTCCTTTATTTTATTCCTGAAGTTTTCTGCAACAATAGTCAAAGTTGTTGACATCGAAAGAGGCTTTCCGTACAACTCGTTAAAGTCTTCTTATTTCATTAACTCTAAGTAATAAAGTGTTCAGATTTAGGAAGAGAATATTATTTCGATAAGAGGATAATAAGGTTGACTGTTTATAATATTATTATACACCTTCTTCAATATCAGTATAACTCCAAACAATATCTAGAGTGTGAAAATACTTGTTGATAATTAATTCACGGTTTATTTTAGATGAGAAGTCATTTAAAAAGGTTAATAACATGTTCATAAGATCTAGTATTTTTGTATCATGATTATTATCGTTATTCCTCTGTAAACAAATCTTGTGAAAATTTTTCGACACCCTGAGTTTTGATATTCAGAAATATTACCTCAAATTTTCGTTCTTTTCCTTTTGCGTTGATAACATCTGGTATAATTTCTGTTGATAAATATCTTCGGTAAATTGGCAGGTTTCTTGGTCAATCAATACATCATTTATGCATTCTAATGCTATTTCGTTGATCGATTCCACAATGGGTTCTGGGAGTCTATCTTGAACATTAGCATATTTCTCAAGTGCTTTTTTCGGTTTTACAGACAGTGTGATAATTTTTAACGCTTCTAAAGATATTTTATCTAATCTTGTTATGAATATATTCCATTCATCTCCTTCAACTGGCAAGGGGGTGGTTTGAGGTTCAAAAAGAACAGGCTCCTTCTCTTCTTCGGTTAATGTTAATAATGAGGTTACAGCCTGAGATTCCTGTGATAGTCTGTTGACATCTTGAAGATTGATACTCATTATCTGTGCATAGTTTTCTAATTCTTTTTTAATTACTCGACGCAAAGGATAATCCTGAAGCCAAGAAAAATAGAGATACAGAGATCTCAGGGCAAAAGGTGTGATATCTGTCTGTGAAATGAAATCTTTAACATCATCTGCCTTTGCCTTAACAATTCTGGAAAAGCCTTTCTCATTCTCAAGGTAGCGCTGAAAGTGTTTAATCTCTACTAAGTGATCTATTGATAAGTGGTGATCATCAAGATATTTCACAAATTTCTTGACCCCAATATAATCTGGCTGTCGAAGCTGCCGTTTATGAGCCGATTTATCTACTTTGCACCCTTCCAAAGAATCCAACCAAGCTGGATATTTCTCAAACAGGTTACCTGAGAGTCTCAAATCACGGAGGCTTGGTAACTGTTGAATTGTCCTTGGTAATGAAGAAAGGAGGTTATTTTGTAAATCTAGGAACCATAATTCTTTAAGATAGCCTCTGGGAATCTCTGGTATTTCCGTCAATTGATTACTATTCAACCAGAGTTTCCTTAGTTGCTTGATCTCGTATACCCGTAGAGGGACATCTGTGAAATAATTGTTATTCAAACGTAACTCTTTTACGTTGAGCTCAACATTTGGTAGGGCCTTTAATTTGTTTTGCCAGAGTGAGATTACACGCACATTTTTCCAACTGCTGATAGTTTCAGGCAATGAGGTGAGGTTGTTGAGAGGTAAACCAAAGACATCGAGACGAGTCCAGTTGCCAATACTTTCAGGAACATAGCTAACATTGTTATGTTTAAGGTACAGCTTTTTCATTGGCAGATTCCCGATGCTTTCAGGGAGCTTCGTTATTTTATTCCCTTCAAGGTGTAATCGCCAGACCTTATTCAAAATTCCAATGTCTCTAGGTATTGATTCAATCCTGTTTTGCCAAGCTTCTAAACCTTCTAGATTCTTTAGTGTAAGGACTGAATCTGGGATTTTTGTTAAGAAATTCCCTCCTATATAAAGAAACTTTAGTTCTTTTAAATTTTCTATGCTTTCTGGGATAAAAAGAAGTTTTAAATTGGAAATGGATAATTTAATGATGTGATGGTTCTTGATAACATAGCCATTTCGGCCATATCCCACTTTATCGACTTTTCTTAACGTTTCGCCAGATAAGTCATTTATTTCCAAAATAAATTTCTTTTCTTTTGGATCCATATGTCATCTACTTACTCTACATTACTCATAGAGGAGAAATCGCAAACATAAGGTTATAATAATTAAGGTGCATATATTTCTTAAGGTATTGATAATGAAGTAATAAAGTGGAGCCAAACCATAGCTTCTGTTCAAACTGTAGAGCGAAATTATAATTAATTAGTCCTCAGTAAAATTACATTTCTACCTCATTGAGGAAGATATGATTCACCCCTATAATTAGGTACAAAGGATTATATATGAAGATTCTCTCTGATGATGTCCATATTTATATTAAATTATTCCTGTTTAATCTTGGCCTCGTTATCTCAATTTTTTCTTTCATCTTGTTAATACTTTTTAGGTTTAGAATTATTCCTGGAATCTTTTTTGCTTTTACTTTGCTTTTAGGATTATTGATAGTCCAAAAATGTGTGAAGTATAACTAGTAGACCAGCTTAATTCTTCATTCTACTCCCTAGAGGAGTGAATATGTATTTCTATTGAATGCCACGTTTATCTTTTAGGGAAAATAGTGACTGATCATTCAATGGGTGTTCCATTAGAATACCTTCCTGACAAACCACCGATAACAAAGAATAGAAAACCCCTCATTTATAGTATAGCAATCGGGAAGGATATCGGGAATTTTATAGGGCATACTTATGCTCTGTTATATGCTGTTTTCATCCAATCAACCCCATTCTTACTATCTATCATTACTAGCATAAGAAACCTCATCCAATTAGCGGTACAATCTCCTTTCGGACGGTTAAGTGATAAGTTTGGGAGAAAGCCCTTTCTTGTTTTAGGACTATTTGCCACCGCCCTCATGTGTGCCATCTATCCTCTCATAACGGATCCAATTATATTTCTTGGGGCAATGATAATTTATTCTTTAGCGTTTAGTATCTTTACTCCATCATGGGTCGCCATTCTTGGGGATACTTCAAAAGAAAGTACACGAGGGTCATATATTGGAAGAATCACAACTGTGAGTGTAATATTCACAATGTGTGTATTCTTAATATCTGGATGGGTAATTCCTTTTATTAGCATTGATTATACGCAACAATATCGCATTATTTTTGGTATTGGTGCATTTGGTTTTTTTCTTGCGGGAGTTCTAACGCTATTCATGAGGGAAACGGCTCCTAATAGTATGAAGAACTCTCCTAATTCCAAAGATTTCAATCTAAAGTGTGGACTTATCAATATTTTAAAACCACTCCAAGAAAATCCTGCTTTTAGACGATTCGTTTTAGTTTGTGCATTAATGGATTTTAGCATGTCAGCAGGATGGCCGATTTTTATCTTTGTCAGAGAGAGATATGCGTCTCCTACGGAATATTCCCTTATGTGGGCGGCTTTTATGATATGTCAGGTCTGTTCTTTAATGATAGGGGGGTATTTAATCGATAAACGTGGAAAAAGAATAGGATTCTGGGGAAGAGGAGTAATGTTTTTGATCCCTCTCGTTCTCTTTTTTTCCAGAAACTGGGTAGAATTGACACTAGGTAATATAATTGGGGGATTTGGATATGGATTATATTTTGTCACAATAAATGCATATATAATAGATTCTGCACCTGAAGAGGCAAAAGGTACTTATGTAGGTGCATATCAATTAATTATGGGAGTAGTTACCTTTATTGGATCTATTTCAATGGGGATTGTGACAGAATTCTTGATAGGATTCGTTGGAAAATGGTCTGCAATATACACAATGCTCTTGGTTGTTGCAGTCTTACGGCTCATAGGTGGTATGGCGTTCTTTACCGTTGATGAGCCAATGAAACCTAATCCATCAATTTTAAAACCGGATTTATTGTTTTAAAAATCAAACTTTCGTGGTCTGAAGGTTTAAACGAAAGAAAAGTCTCCCAAATTGGGATTAGTTCATTCTCAGGGGGAGAATAGTAATGAAGGAGGGTATTTTCATCAATTTCTCTAAGATTTCTAACCAATGGATAAGATGGATTTGGATTCTTTTTTCCAATGAAGATCATTTCACGAGTCCCAATACGATATTTTCGTTTATGGAGAAGTGCGAGACTCATTTTATTGTGAAGAAGATATGCTGGGCAATTTGATTTCACCCGAGGAAACCATTCCCTGCAGAATAGTGGCCTGAAAGAATAGATTCGGCATAAATCCTCCTGAAGAAAGATACAGGGTTTGATTTGACATAATTCTGATAATAATTCAGAGTGATCTCTTCGTTTTCCATTTTTTATGAATTGTTTACTTAGTTGTAGAATGTCCATTTTTGAAGATTTTATCACGTTACCTAAACTCTTAGGATCTGGGAAAGAAGTTTCTTTACAGCATTGACCACATTTTTGACATAGAAAGGGGACATTTAGGGTAAAAGAACCACCAAATTGAGTGAGGACATCAAAACTAGTGAAAATAATGGTTTCAATCTGATGAATGACGGTCTCTATTATTATATCTCCTGGTACAACGTTTAAATACAAATCAGGTTGAACTCTTGGGTTCAGGATACTGCTTCATAGATCCATATGTTGTGGAAATGAGTTCTTAGTTGGTATGCCAAGTCCAGGTCTAATATATTCAGGCTCGCAAAGATTCTACGGGGTTCAGCTGGATTTTGAAGTTTGAAGATAACTCGTTTTTTGTCAAAAATATCAAAGTAGGTAGGAACTCGTCTAAAAAGGGTTCTAATTTCAAAATTATCCTTTTTATCAGTTAATCCAAATTCTTTATGTTTTTCTTTTATCTGTGAAAACAAATCATAATTTGCCTCGTTATTCATGTGTTCTGATTGGTTGTTTTCGAAACACCAAAGCATTTTGACGTTTATTCCATGATCGACGGTTTTAGATAATTCCTCAAAAAAGCTCCTTCCGTGATCCAGCACTCTAAGAGTAGTGTCATTAATGAACTCAGTAATTAGAATCTCTTCCTGAACTACTCTGAAATATTGAATGTAGAGGGAGATAATTTCTCTTGTCCCAAACACCGTTGAATAAACCATTCTCTCTCCTCTCTTCCCTGAATCATGATATTTGATTTCCAATTCCTTTAATTGGCCAATTAATGATCTTTCTTTCTTTTTACTTTCTTCCCTTTGATGAGTAATGAGATTAATTAGTGCTTTGTTAAATGGAAAGGCTGTGTATTTTTTAGGGCGCCCTTCGTGTGTTGTTATCATTTTTTTGGATTCTAGTTCGTCCAATGCTTCGTAAACTCGCCCTATCGGAACATTGGCTTGGTTTGAAATCTGTTTGGCTGTTAAATTACTCGAGTTCATGAGGGTTAAGAAAGCGTTGATACAGTAGGTCGAAAGCCCTGCATTTACCAGAAATTCTTTCATCTCATCAACTAAGTCTTCAGTCATCTCGTTCAACAGAGTAACTTTTCACCAAGATTAGGTGAAATTAAATCGACAATTAGTATAAAAATGCTGACAAAATGTTATTGTAGAATGATCAGGGTTAATGGTCATCTAGGAGACATCTCATAATGGATTTAGCTAATAATGATGTATTAAAGAATATCCAAGAACATTTTAATTACTCTGACGAAGAGTTTGAAGAATTTATAAATAATCCAAGGAATCAGGACATTTTCTCGAGAGTCCCTAATCTCTTAAGCAAAACAATGATCGTGGAAGTGTTAGAAGCCACGGGGTGTAACAGTAAACACAAAAAAGGAGATAAATTTTACTTCGATGGATCAGGAAATCTTCTGACCAAGCTATGCCCCAAGAAAATTTGTATATACGCTCTTGGCCAAATTGATCATCTCCTCTATACCGCTCAGGAATTATTTTATGCAGGGATAGATCCTAATGAAATGCGGTTTAAAAGAGTGAGTTGTATTGACATTGGTTTGAAATGTGGAGGCTGGGGGAATGTATTAATGGAATTTAGCATGGTAGATAGAGACAGTCTTAAGTGACTATCTCCTTATCTATTAAGTGGTTGTTATTTGAGAGATAACTCTTGAATGAAATAACATACCCCAAAGAAATATCAGTATTAATATAGCCAATGCCAAGGTACCATTATTCGGAAAAAAGATTAC
This sequence comes from Promethearchaeota archaeon, assembly GCA_048939265.1. GTDB lineage: Archaea > Asgardarchaeota > Heimdallarchaeia > Hodarchaeales > Hodarchaeaceae > Hodarchaeum. The sequence continues at coordinate 3,712 of JBHLPQ010000084.1, read as the reverse complement.
AAAGGCAATTAAGACTAGATTAATTATGACACCAAGGATCCAGTGAAAAGGGGTTGGAGATAATCCATCATAGAACACTATAAAGGCTAACGTCGCAATAATTGATGAAATGATTAGCAGAAGAGATACATTTTCATTTATACCTATAATATTGAAACCCGACAATAGTAATATTAGTCCACTTAAACCGAATAGTATCACAATAAGTATCCACGTGATTTTTCCGATATAATTGGTTAATTTTTCGGGTATCAGTTTGTCTAATAACCAAGATTTTCGTGACCATCCCAGGTAGACATTATCTTTCTCGTCATAATGATAGAATATGAAGATAATGTGTATTGCACCATGAGCCATTATATATAAGCCTAGAAGTATTTTTTCCAGTTCTGTTATCTCTAACACCGTCATAATCATAGCACCAAATAATCCTTAACTTATTTCCAGTTCTTTTACTCCAGTTATTTAGTGTTTTGTATAGTGTGAAAAGAAAGAGTTAATTAAGGTTAATTAAATGTTTACATCATGCTCACAGCGAAAATTACTACATCTTGAACGAAATGGATGGATCAAGCCCAGAAGAAACCTCATTCTCATTAACACCAGTTAAATTGTCAAAATTTGTATATCTTTGGGGGAAAGATTGTCAAGTAGTTATTCGACATACTGCTAAATAGTATAGAAGAATAAGTAGGAGAAGAAAAATTAAATTAGATACTAAAGCAAACATAAATTCGAGATTTCAGACTTTTTGGGAAGGTTTTCCCTCGAGAAGATTATTAGTCGTTAAACAATCTATCTTGTGGAATCATCACGGAATAACCTGCTTGAGCATGGCCGCTTCTTAATTTAAATACATTAATGCCTAAACTATGGCATAGAACTTTTGGTTTCGGTTTAATTCTGATAAACGTTATGGATTCTGGCTTTTCTTCTTTCATTCTTTTGATGATTAACCTAAGTATCCGTTTCTTCGAGAAGATCTCCTGTATTACCTCCTCCTCTAATGTAATCAGATCAGCTTTTCCAAGAAATGTTACGGTAGCAGAAGGAGCAAAGCGGATATAGTAATGTGGAAAGGGAATAAGAAAAGAAACGTTTGGATTTTGTTTGATATTTCGTGTTTTCTTGTACGTTATTGACGTTAGAAAGTATAATGCGAACTTTAAAGAGGGGGGTGACACTCCATATAGGATCCCTGTAGTATGGGGGGTTCCATCTTTATTAATGGTAGTTAAAACTCCAAAAGTTTTCTTTCTAATCTGTTTTTCAACGAATGAAAAAGAAAATTGATTTTCATTCACATCTATTCACCAAAAATCTAATTTCAAATCAAAATATTTTCATTTCATATTTTTTATTATTCAATAGTAATTCCACACTTAAGCAGACTTTTAAAAGTTATTTTTCCTCTCCCAAACTGACTAACCATGACTGAAGAACTTCTCTCTAAACTTGATGTGTCGTACACACAACGTCTTCTGGAAGATATGATTCGAATTAACTCTATTGTAGGGAATGAAGGGGAACTAGCAGAATATCTTAAGAATGAAATAGAAGCTATTGGCTTAAAAGCAGAACTAGATCTCGTGGAGCCAGGTAGGCCTAATATCTACACACGACTAGCAGGTGTTGAATCAGGGAAACGACTTCATTTTAATGGGCACATGGATACTGTCCCTGTTGTGGATGGATGGGATACCGATCCTTTCACTCCAGTGATTAAAAATGACAAGATTTTTGGTCTGGGCGCTTGTGACATGAAAGCAGGGGTCGCTTGTACTCTGACTGTGTTACGAGCTTTTGCTGAATCTGACTATTCATTTAAAGGAGAGCTTTCCTTCTCTGGGGTGATTGATGAAGAAGCCTATTCTAAAGGGGCCAAAGCAATGTTGAAAACAGATTTTGCTACGGTTGATGCTATCATATTACCAGAGCCATATCCAGGAGATGAGGTTAAACCGATCCCTCTTGGCATAACAGGAAAAATTCTATATAATATCTCAATCAGGGGTAAAGCAGCTCATGGTTTTCGGCCACAATTAGGAATTAATGCTATTGAAGAGCTCGGGAAAATCCTTACAAGTTTACCCCAGCTAAATTTCAAAAACCATCCAGATTTTGGTAAAGGGAACTACTCAACTTTGAAGATAGAGGGGGGGTATAAAGACGTGTATTCAGTAGTTGTCCCAGCTTCTGCTCGTATGGAAGTCAATCGATTGCTAGTTCCTGGTGAAACAGTTGAAACAGCTATTCAAGACATGGAACGATTAGTGGAAACGCTCGGCCTTACTGCTGAAGTTGAGATCAAAACAAAACCTCCCCAGTATGAAGCATTTGTATTAAACAAGAATGAGCCTATATTGCAAATATTTGATTCAATATATAAACAAATAATGAGACGACCGCCTTATTATGAGTATACCTCAGGGATTACTGACGCCAATGTATTCACTGGAGAGGGAAATATTCCCTGTTTACACCTAGGTCCTCCGCAAGAGGTAGCACATCAAAAAAATGAATTCGTCCTAATGAAGGAGTTAAAACCACTATCCCAGATGTTCGCTCTTATTGCAGCTAGATTTTTAGAAGGGTGATTCCCCAAGGTTCTTCTTGGTTATGACGGACTTTTCCTTAGAAGGATTCTCTCTCCTCAGGAAAAATAAATATTATTACTCCAATAATTCTGTAAGAAGTGTAGAAATGATCAATTAGAAATGTTCTCCATAGAAACTCTATTAGAATATGAGTGAATACACTTTGCGACAAATCAGATTAATAATAGTCGGCGTTCTGCTTCTCTGGATGAATTTCTCCATATTTGGAATAATAGCTCAAGAGACTCAACCTGAAGTACCTACTACAAAAAAGGTAGAAATTCAACAATATTTTCCCCATGAACCAATTGTCATTTCATCTGACAGTGAATTTGAGTCTCAGGGCTTCCCTGGATCTGGTACTTATGGAGATCCTTATCTAATTGAAGGATTTAATATCACATCTACCACAGGCTCATTAATAGAGATAAGATCTACTGAAACCCATTTCACGTTAAGGAACAATTTTCTCAATGGCTTGTCCACGGCCTTATCAGGTATTGTATTCAATAGTGTACGCAATGGGAGAATCGAGAATAACATCATCAAAAATCATATATCCGACGGGATATTCGTTCAGATCTCAAACGATATTGTTATTACAAATAATACGATATATGAGAATAGCATCGGGATAGAATTAGAGGGAGCATATTATAGTAGAAGTCATAATATTACAATTCGAAAAAACACGATAAGTAATAACATAAATGGGATTAAAAGCTATCTATCGGGTGGTGATGCATTTTCAGGTAATTGGATAACTGGAAATCAAGTTGGGATGTTGATGAATAATAATTTAAGGATAAGCAATATATCAAGCAACATCATTTCCGACAACTTCCAGCAAGGAATAATCTTTGCTAATATTATTCATCCTCTTTTTATATCAAGCAATACTATCTTGAATAACGGTTATGAAGGAATCTATACCTCTAGTTCTAATCAAATCATATTCTTTAACAACACTATTTCAAATAATGGTAATGAAGGACTTTTACTTTCTGACTCCAGTGACTCCAGTGTGTTAAATAACACTTTCTCCAATAACAATGGTTATGGGGTTCGCCTTGACGAATTTACTCAAAATATCACAATTTCGGGAAATTATTTCA
>JBHLPQ010000083.1:0-15673 GCA_048939265.1 Promethearchaeota archaeon | reverse complement strand
GAACTCCGTTGAACAAACGATGTATGGATTTTTGTTTGGTGAATTTATCCCGATTTCAATACTAATCGCTTATCTTTTCTATCATTATGGAAAAGATCAGAAATTATCATCTCTTTGGATATTAACAATAGGATTCTCATTGCTCGCTTTAACATATGCGTCTTGGGCACCTTGGCACTTCTCTGATCTTAGATATATTTATTTTATCTGGTTTGATCTCTTTCTTGTCTCGTTAGCTTTCATTTTGACTGGTTTCTTCGCATTGCCAAAAGAATTACTAAGTAAAGAAGAAGTAGAAAGTTAAGTACCTCGAAAAAACTCTCGAAGTTGAATTAAAGCCTCCCTTATTAGCTGAAAAGACCTCTCATAGGGAGGATTAAAATACGGATCTGAGACATTATCAGCAATTCCTAAAGTGAACTCCAGTAATAAGAACGTGTCTGTTATTGGGATTTTCTGTATATGGTTTTTTTCCATTACTAAAACAAGATCTACTCCTTGAAACATATCAGGATGATCAGGAAAATATCGTGGTGTAAATTCAGATATTTTATTTGAAGAAACTCCTTCCCTAACCAGCATATTACGTGTTTCTACAGAAATGGTGGAATTACGGTATGTTACTCCCCCTGATTCTATCGTGATTTTATTTTTTAACTCAATGTCTTCTTCTAATAGGTGCTCGAAGAGTAGATGGGCATAGGGGCTTCTGATAATATTTCCAGAACAAATGAAGACTATATGAAAGTGATTTGATTCTCTAAATTTCTTTAGTATTTGTTGTTTGTGATTATTTAAGTGAAAACTCAAGGAAATCACTCAGCTAGCTAAAAAAGAACTATATTTTTATTCGCTTGGTACAGTTTCTATCTAGATAATATTATATAATAGTAAGATTATATTATACATGAAGCTTCTTCATGAGGATCATCTGATGAATGATGCATCAAATGATGAAAACGAATTGGATGAAAAGGTGACTGATAGACCTCATTGCAGATTTTGCGGACATGAGCTACCGTATATCGCAAAATATTGTCAAAGATGTGGAGAAGAATTATACTAGTGTTACTTGCGTTGATAAATCAATCCTTTCAAACTTTACTCTTATTTTTATTTTCCGTGAAGAAAATTAACAAAGATGTGATATTTTCACAAATAACGATTAATTTTGCCAGAATCTCACTGGGATCTTGTTTTTGATTTACACGGAGTCCTAGCAGATGTTAACGCTGTAAATCGTAATTATGGAAAGTATTTAGAGAGAGTTTTGGTTCCTACGGGGTTGGATCGGGGAAAAATCAGAAAAATACATGAAATCGCTTTTAACAATTGGTTTTCTGAAATAATCAATCTAACTAGTAAATTTGACGAAGGAGAAAACCAAAGTGCTAATTCGGAAGTTTTCATGAGTCGATATAACCAAATCGATATGAAATGGGAGAATTTCATCCTAGATTATTTACCACCTAGTTATAGGAGTTCTATTAAACCGCTGTTGAAGACATCCTTGGTAGAATATGAAGCACTAGCGAGTGGTTCGTTTCCTATCCTCTTTCCTGAAGTCAATTCTGTCTTATCAGAGTTAAATAAGGTGAATAATTTACGTATGTACATAGCTTCGTCCGCTTCGTCACAACACGTAAAAGGTGCGGTTTCTCTTCATAATCTGAAGGGATTTTTTCAAGAATTGATTGGATATGACACAGTCAAAGCGCCTAAAAAATCAAAATCTGGAATATATTTTAGGAAAATGCTTCAAATTATCGAGACACCTCCAGAAAGGGTCATATTTGTAGGAGATTCCATTGAGGAAGCAACTCTTACAACAAATCTTGGGATGAAGTTTGTTTTAATTTGGAGAAAGAAAAGTTCTGAATTTGAAGAATTTCTAACGAATAAAATTGAAATAATTGATAATTTATCCGCTTTGATCCCTATTGTGAAATCCTTTGTATTATCTTAATGTGAAATATTCTTTCCGAGATTCTTCAAGAAACCTAGAAAACTAGAATTCTAGACTTCTATAAAAGATGCCTTAAAAGAGCGGTGCTTCACATACCAAATACATCAAATAAGCAATAACTACCTTGCTTAAAGGAAAAATGATAACTAATCATGATTTAAAGGAGATTAAACATGAATCGAAAAAAAATACAGCTTTTAGCTGTTAGTGTGGCGCTCGTTGCCTTGGTCCTGATGAGTCAATCAGGCATTACAAGTGTAACTTTCCAAGCGCCGAAAAAGATTCTTGCTGATACACTAGTAGGTGAGGATCCATTCATCGAAGCCCTTGAATTAATCGCTGCTGAAGATTCTGCATTGATTGCCCAATACTATCAACTTAATGGTGAGAAGAAGTTTCCTCTCAATCCATCTCATGAGGCATTCAATTACCTGGATCTTATATATGTGATCAGTTCAAATCAAGCACATTGGCGTGACTATTGGCCCCGGTCAATTTGGGAATTCCGAGATGGGGCTACAGTACTACTTCAATTCTCCCAAGGAATGGAAGATTCTCTTGATGACGGAGCTGAGATCATATCTGGTTTAAATACATGGATGGGAACGACCCTTGACATTCTTTACGGTGCAGAAGTCGGAGGAAAAACAACACTCTTTTATTGGGGATACATGTCACCTCAAAATCACTCTGACTTCATTCAGGATGAATTCTACGAAGTTTTTAGCACAGGTGGATATACAAACTTCATTACTAATGAGGTTATTGCTGTAGCTCCAGTTTCAGTGGTTGGCACAGGTCTTGTGAAAAATGAAACAGGTTTTTTTGTTCCCATTGCAGTCGCTGCTTTCATCCTAGAAAATGGTGTTAGTGTGGATGGAGATATAAGCAATATGTCAATATCATCCACATTCGATTACTCAGGTTCCATTAGACCAGCACCTAACTCTTTTTTAAGTAAAATAACCTTTCAGTTACCTTACGTTGCAACAGTCTATGACTCTTATCCTGAAACAGATAACTTATACCCAGAATTAATTGGTAATTTCGAATGGACACTAAAGGCAGGTGAATGGATTGATGAATCCTATGATGATATCTATGTCACTTTTTCCAAGGATGAGGAAGAGATTTCGACATTCCCACAGATTACATCCGAATTGACAGTAGATGTGTCAGCACTACAATCTATAAACGATCCAACACTTAATTTCACAATAACAATGACAAATACTGGAGATGAAATAGCGTATGATACAGTTTTTGCTTGGGATTTAGGTGAAGAACCAGAACCTCATTATATCTCAGTCTTTAATAGTGAGATCTATGATTTTGATCCTTCAATTAAGAAATTTTTCAATTTCACGAGTGGTTTACTTGTAGATTCCCTTTCTCTTACTGAAATTGAGGATCCAGATAACCCTGGGAATTGGTTCAATATGAGTCGAGAAATTACTGGTTGGTTTATTAATAAGAGTGATGGCAATAAAGTTGTCCAACCAAAGACCACGTATCATCCAACTTTAGGACATGATGGGATTTTTGAAGTCGACGCTTGGGTAACAATTAATTCTGTATATATCAATAAATCATTCTTTAACTTCAAAAAATCAGGTAATTTGGTTTCAGCAACAATAAATGATACTTTTTACCTCATAGGAGAAATTGATCAACTAAATCCAGAAGCCAGTGAGTCATTCTGGTGGAGTATTGATGATCTTCCATCTGAAGCTGACACTTTTATCTGGGTAGATATTAATAATTCCAACGGTGAAGGGGAATTGTTAACTGATCCGTTATACGGATCGTATTGGCAAGTCAATTGGACAGTAATTGATAATACAAGCGTAAAAACAGGTGGGATAACAAATCTCAAGGATTATATTGTGAAAATTGCACTTGATGAAGGTCAAGATCTTCGTTTTCCACCAATAAATCCAGAATTTATGCCTGGTGTTCTTTTTGTTTATGAAGATAGTGCCTCAAGAGAATACTTTGGGTGGTCAAATGGATTAGTCCTCCAATTGTATGATGATGAAGCGATATTGAAAACCACGGTCTCATTAAATGCATCAATCTATGAGATGTATGAATTCGCTGAAATCAATGTAACTGTTGAAAATATTGGAGACGCTCCTGCATCCGATGTTAGCATTCAGGGTTTCCATGCACAACTAGGCTCAAATTGGGAATTAAGAGATATCAAGGAATTTTCAGAGGAAACAGCTCTAGGAACTATCAATCCTAGTGAGAAGACAACCCACACCTTCATTCGTCAGGTTGAGACATTCATTGGTATTCATCCTGTAGGAATTGTTGTAGATTATACAACTGAGAAAGATGAAGGCGTTAGTGGAGTATTCAATAGCACAACAATAAATAATACTGCATCAAATCTCCTAGTGGCTCTTATAATGCCCAAAGATGATGCTGGAGAACCTGTTCAGGAATACCCAACTCCAATTGTTAATGTATCAGTTTCTTGGACCGATGAAAATGGTGGTGACATAGAGAACGGTGATCTCATTGAGATTAAAACTGAAGTCGAAAACCTTGGTGACGAAGCTACTACTATCAAGCTGTTCTCGTATTTCCCTACGAGAATGGCCAGTATAGATGTGTATGCACAATATTACAATGGTAAGAATTTCAAAGTTACAGACACTTCTGGCAACATTATAACAGGATATGACGAAGGATTTGCGATGGATCACCCTGATTGGCCAATTACCATAGCTGCAGTCGCAGGATTACATCTAGCACCCGATGAATCAATCATCTTCTATTATAAACTCACGGTAACCGATAAGGATTCCTTAATCGTACCACCAGTTGCAGTAGAATATGATAGCCGGTATCCTATGGCAGGAACATCTGGGATGGAAGGTAGTGATTCTGGCGAAATGAATCCCATAGCTCTTCAGATGTTTAACCATAGGCAACTTGAATCCTCTTCTCTGAAACTTAGAATTCAAAACAGTGATGTGGGTTCTACCTGGACATCTTATAGTGAATCATCCCTTCTATCGGCTTATGCATCTGTTGTAACCCCTGAACCAAGTAGTACTGCGAGTGCAACCGAAACATCAGAGCCATCATCAACACCAAGTGGTGCGAATGGCTTCACAGCCCTGACAAGCTTCATGTCAGAGAATATGAGGCTCATGATTGTTGTGTTAGCCATTCCAATACTTGTGTTGAGTGTGCGAGAACTCCGAAGAACAAGAAAATAGGGCACTCTATTTTCCCCCTTTTTTCAATTTTTTAGTTAGTTATCCTCCCCATTTTTAGATTTCATTGAGTACACCCAGTTAAATTAATAAGCACTTTTTTAAAAGTAGGAGTTTTACAACTAGATGGAAATGTCAAAGCAACCAGATGAGAATCTTACAGAGATTTTTAAGGCACTTTCTCATCCATTGCGACAAGATATAATCCATATCCTTGCAGAACGACAACAAATAGGTGGAATGGGTTTCACTGCTCTTCAGAATGAATTGAATAGTAGCTCCTCTCGAAAGAAACCTGTTCAGGTTGGTACAATATATCATCACATCGGATTACTTGGAGATCTTCTTAATCAAAGTGATGAATCCAAATCTTGGACCCTTTCAGAACGAGGATTATTTGCCTTTAATTTATTGATATCAAGTCAAGATCGAAATCAATTCCTTACTCAAGGTGATCTCAAACAACGCTCTCCCTTTATAGCAATCTGGGAGATTTTGGCACCCGCTAATATATTTTTCTTTATTAAGAAGTCTATTAGCCTGTTCGTTGGGTGGCAAATTCTATTCTTCTTGATATTCGCATTTCTTACCGCTCAAGCGGATTTAGTATTGATTTTCCTTTTTTTTGCTGATATAAATCCTCGAAAGGACATTTTGATCAGTTTAGGAAGTATTGTGCTATCATGGGTTGTTTTTACAACTTTAGTATTGCTTTTATCAAAACAATTACTCTCTACGAAAATAAGTTTTGAAGATATTATGACCACTACGGTCTTTCTAGGTATGTCTCTATTACCTCTTGGAATCTTTCCACTTCTAGTTATAATAAATCTGGTTGATATATCTCAATCACCTATTTCCTTAGCTCTAGCCATTATACTTCAACTTTGGGTAATTCTTCTATCTACTCGCGCGATCTCTGTTCAATTTTTCGTTAGAATGGAGCGAGCTGGAATTGTTAGCCTTATTTCAATTTATATCATGGTCTTATTAGGAGTTCTCTTGTCTCCTATCCTAGGCTTCTAGCTATCAGGGAGATTTTCGATCTCAATCTTAGGTAATTTTATTTTGAAACGCTTACCTTGGGTGTAATCATCCGTTATCCTGTTTTGAACACTTATCTCTCCGACCTTACAACCATCATGTTTTCACTGTGAACCCATCTAATTCAAGGTAAAGACACCGTGAAATTAAACCTTTTTTCTGTTCGGACGAACAATAGAAACCGCTAGGTTGCTTCGTTGTAACTCATCTCGAACTAATCCTTCAAGGAGGGCAGAGATTCCGTCCCCTGTAGACGTATTAATCTCAAAAATTTTCCTACTAGATATACAAAATCTTCGAGCAAGATATTTTCGAATATTGATAATTCTACTAACATCCCGGAAGTTTGCAGCGATGACGAATGGTCGATCCCAAAAATTGCGTACTTCTTGAAATAACTCTTGTGATTTTCTAATATGCTTTGAGTCTGAACTATCTACAAAATAAATAAAAGCGTCAGATTCACTACTAAATCTCCACCATTGTTGCTGAAAAGCATATCCAAGGTCATAGAAATGTAATTGAGGCAAATCTCTTATCTGATCTACTCTGATAATATCCAGTAGTTGTGTTGGTTGGTAAGATTCAAATCCCCCAAGTGGCCGATTCTCCCGAAAATGATTGGCAAAGGAACTTTTACCTGATCGCCCTAATCCAAGAAGAGCTATTTTCAGTTCTGTGTTTGTATCAACTGCTTTTATTACTGAATTACACAAGTCCTCAAAATACTTTGAGGATTCGATAGATTTAGCAGTAGGGATATCTTTCTTTAACTCTTCATTAAGGAGATTTAAAAGTAATTTGAGTCGCTGAAACGACGTATTGAGAGAGGCTATTGAAACTAGCATTAAATCGTGAATAGTGGTACGAAATGCTATTAATTGATTATTAACGATCATTCCCTGAGTACTGCCTCTCTGCTGTTCTTCCCGTGCCAACTTCCCGAGAACTGGTACTAATTTGTAAAATTGTTGACTACTGCTGATTGAAATCGTTGAAATTAATTCAGAATTAACTTCATCAAAGACTTTGACTGAAAGAAGAGTCATTCAAGTCACCGTACCAGTGTTAACACAATAATCTTTGGAAAATCGAACTCATTCATGGGTTAGGAAAACAACTTTCCTTAAAAAAACCACCTGAACAATTTTTCCGGATGTTCGTGATCTCTCCCAAGAAAAAGGTATTATTAAAAAAGATAGTTGGATTTTAGTTTAAGGTAGAATTAGGCCGACTTTAATCACGGAGTGAGATATAATCCGAGAAGCATCTGTGAATGGGAGAAAGCAATACACTAACACTGTAATAAAGGTATCTGAATTATAAAATTTCTTTACTCTTCTTTTTTCTTTATTTTCTTTTCAGCTTCATCTTTTACCTTTTTTCCAATATTTATTCCTTTCTCAGCTGTTTTCTTACCTATTTTTTCCGCTTCTTCTTTCTTTTTTTCAGCCTCTTTTTTGATCTTCTTGAACATTGAAATTCACTTTCTCTAATCTTTCTCCTAAAAGTCAATTTTGTACTAAAATTATATTACTTATATAATATTCGGTCTATTCTTCTTCAATCATGCTAATTATCGTTAAAAGCGTTGCTTGACTGATCTTCTTCATGAAGGGAAAATTCAATGTATTAATTGTATCGCCACCAGTGTGATAGTAAGGATTACGGAAATTAGCAGTATCAGTTACCATAATTGCAGGAATTCCAAGTCTCCAGAAAGGAGCATGATCACTTCTTAATAAGTCAGGTATACTTTGTTTGATTCCCTCATAATCAAAAGGAATATCTAAACAAGCGCAAGGTAATTGGATTAAATCATGTTGAGATGAGTTGAAAAAAGCATTAGTAAGAGCTTGAGAGTTCTCATCACCAATGATTGTGACATAATTACCTATCATTTGGTTAGGATCAGTGTTATAAGTTTTAAACATATCTAAACTAATTCCTTTAGGTAAACGTTGAGAATAAGCCTCATCAGTAGCGAAACCTACAGATTCAAGATTTATGACTCCCATGACTTTCATATTCTTTTCTCTGACATATTTTGCATAAACATCACTCCCTATCAAAAAGCTTCTACCAAAAGGATCCTCTAGAGCGGATTCACGAAATATCCTGTTTTGTTCCTTGAAGAAGACAAGCTCGTTCTCGTTCAATTCTAGCCTCGCTTCTGCTTCAAAATTATTCCATTCATCCTTACCAAGGTATGGATTTCCTGGGCCTGAAGTAATAATCAATTTTTTAAATTGGTCTGCATATTTCTTTAATGGCCAGGAAGTATAACGATACTGTCCATCGAAAACTCCAAACTTTGTACCAAGCTCCCTTATTGGGTTCTGTAAACTAGGAGAGAATTCTTCTAGATTGAAGCTAACAAAAAAGATGTTCTTTTCAATTTTTAACTCACTAAGAACACGAGCTACTTCTAACATAACTGCAACTCCACTGGCATTATCATCCGCACCTGGAGTAGAATAAACAGTATCATAATGGTTAGCTATTACTAAAGCGGGGTCAGAAAGATCCATTTTATCCATTAATGAACCTTCTACATTAAAAAAATCTTCATCCATCCCATCTACGTTGAAATAGAGTCGATTTGTCTTGATATTGAACTGTTGGAGTGATTTTTCGATATACTCTCCGGCTTGAGTTAACTCTTCATAGGAATCAAGTGCATGTTTGACTCCTTCAAGAGAGAGAATATGTTGGTAAATATTATTGATATTAACAGCTTTAATGGCTTTTTTAGCTATTAACAATGTATTTAACTCCTTGAAATTTGATAATTAAAGGATTTTAAATACATTCTTGTTTGTAATAGAATTAAAAATAGATAATTATTTATCTAAAAGGAAGAGAAAAAAAAGAGGGGAGATTAAACTCCTAGATCATTTTGATCATTGTATTTATAGTACGACTCCCTATAAGAAGTTGAACGTTACGAGTTCCACCAACTACTTCTGCGATTTCAGAGACTCCTTGGTAGATTGGCATCTTACATTGATCTGTAACACCTGTACCACCCATCGCGTGCATACACTCATATGTTAAATCATGGACGAGGTATGCTGCTTGCTCTTTCATCTGAGATGCCATAGCAACAAAAGGATTCATAAAAGGACTAATTCCTACAAGCTCATCCCGTTTAGCATCATAAGCTTCCGCTAATTTCAATAAAGCCATTGTTATTGATGAAAGACGTGATTGGTACTTAGCGAGAACAGACATCCCGACTGCTTGATGGATTAATATTTTTGACTTAAATTGCTCTCTTATCGTTGAATAAAGAGATGCTAATGAGAAGGCGCCCCACATTTGGCCTACATTTGTTGCAGCGATACCAATTCTTTCTGGAACAAGCCCCTCAAATAAAATATGATATCCTTCACCAGGGCCACCTGTCATGTATTCGTCTGGGATAAAAGCATCCTCAAAGGTAGTTTTCCCAATGTGGACTTTTTTTACAGCAGGAATTCCTATCCTTTCTGCTTTAAATCCACGATCCCATTCTTTGTGAGAAATCCCCTGGACCATAGTACCGCGTGGATCATCTTCATTTAGGACTGCATAAACTGCACACATATCTGCTTTGGGACTATTTGTGGTGTAGCATTTCAGTCCATTAATAACATAGCCACCATCAGTTTTCTCGGCCTTAGTTTTCATATTAACGGCATCAGAACCCTGCTTTGGTTCCGTAATACCAATACACCCAATTTTCTTACCATCAAGTAAATCTTGGAGGTCTTTGAGTAAGCTTTCTTGGTCACCGTGATGATGAGCGATGGGATTGATACAAAGTGTAGAGGCGCCCATTGCCATGTTAAATTGAGGATTGAAAATATCCATGGTCCAACAACGAAGAAGTTCCGCTTTCATGCCAATACGCAGATCAGAACGATGGGGATAATCATTACTACGATTAATTAAACCATGTTTGCCTGCCCATTCAAACCAATCGTAATAGTCCGCGTTATTATGCCCATGGATTCCTCCAATTTTCTCTTCTTGTTCAAGACACAAGCTTTGAATTTCTTCAACATATGCTTTATCTTCATCAGAAAGTAGCATCATCAATGAGTTATTGAAGACTCCAAATTGGTTTTCCAACTTCAGTTTATCTAAGACTTCATCTTCTACCAGTTGTGTTCTCACGATTCTTACCCTTCTTGTCGCTTTTATTCTATTTAATTAGTCAAGTACCTTCTCGGGATTTTTTTATTTAAAAAGCCTCAGTCCGATATTTTAAGTACAAATACAATTCAACCTAACTAAACTCAAGTGTTTTTCATTGTCACAATAATAAATTTTAGATAATCTATTCAAAAGTTCGTTTTTTACAATTAAAATCCATTTATACTTTAGAAAAAGGAGTTTGAAATCATTGACTGCAAACTGGGATCTATCGTATTTGTACAAAGGATATAATGATTCTAAGATCGATGAAGACTTAGATCAAGCTAGTAAAATAGCTGATGAATTGGAAGATTACCATGGAAAATTGAAAAGGGGAGAAATGACTGCGAATGAGTTACTTCATCTCTTCCAACAAGCTGAAAAGGTTGATACATTATTATCAAAAGCAGGGGCTTATGGAGCTTTATTATTTTTCCAAGAAACAACAAATGAAAATCACAAGGCCCTTTATGCTAGAATGGATCAACGATCTGTTGAAATTAATAACAAGCTATTATGGATTACATTAGAGCTTAATGCTTTACAACAGGAAAAGATAGACGAATATCTCTCAGATCCATTATTAGCAAATTATCATCATTACATCACGGTCAAACGATTACAACAACCCTACTTGCTCTCAGAGGAAGTAGAACAGGTTCTTTCACAGAAATCACTGGTAGGGAAGCTGGCCTGGCTGAAATTCTACCAAGAATATACCGCTGCTTTTGAATTTGAAGTTGAAATCGAGGGGAAAATGAAAAAAATGTCCCCAGGGGAAATATATCCATTAATCCGTGACCCAAATCCTCAAACACGGGAAAATGTTTACACAACCTATTATCAAAAATATGCCGATGAATCTATAGCTATTTCGCACTGCTTTAACAATATCTGGAAAAATCATGGGCAAGATGTTGATCTTCGAAATTATCCTACAACAATGACTCCAGCTCATATAAGGAACCAGACTGATGAGAAAATTGTCCAAACGATGATGGAAATTATTAAGAAGAACTACTCTTTTGTACAAGACTATTATAAGGCTAAAGCAAAATTAATGGGCCAAGGAAGCAAAATTAAAGGTTCAGATCTTTATGCTCCCTTAGGAACATCCATAAAATATACTTGGGAAGAAGCGAAGGATTTGGTACTTGATGCATATATTGGATTTGATTCTGAGATAGGTGAAATGGCAAAATTGTTTTTTGATCGGAAATTAATTGACTCAGAGGTTCGAAAAACTAAGAGATCGGGTGCTTTCTGTATGGGTATAGCCCCTGGGATAGATCCAGTTCTTCATATGTCCTTTGATGGCACACCTGATGGAGTCAGCACCCTAGCTCATGAAATGGGTCACGGTCTCCATGATATGTTCAGTGGACGAAAACAAACTATTTTCAACTTCAATCCACCTCTTGTAGCTGCGGAAACGGCATCTGTATTTGGAGAACAGATTTTAATTGATAAAATGTTAAAAACATTACCAGATGAAGAAGCTAAACTAAAACTTCTCGCGAACCAACTAGAAGATGCCATTGCTACAATCTCTCGTCAAACAATGTACGTTTTCTTTGAAAGAGAATGCCATGAAAAAGGAGCGAAGGAGAATTTATCCAGCAAACAGATGTCAGAAATTTGGAACAAACATGTAAAAGATGCTTATGGAGAAGCAGTGGATTTTCTACCAGAGCAGAGCTGGAACTGGTCATCAATTCCCCATTTTCTAGATCCACGAGTTTTCTATTGTTATTCGTACTCATTTGGGATGCTTTTCGTCCTGGGTCTCTATCAAAAGTATTTAGAAGAAGGAGAATCATTCATTCCCAAATATAAACAAATTCTCGAAGCTGGTGGCTCACAGTTTCCTGTTGATATGGCTGCTTCCGTTGGATTAGATATCACACAACCAGAGTTTTGGCAAGCAGGTTTTGATTATCTTCGGAAGTTATTAAAAGAGTTTCAGAATATTGTTGATTCAAAAGCTTAGTTTCTGATTGAAAAAACATTGTTGGAGTTTTGATGTATGAAAGCAATAGTCAATGCCAGACTACTTTGTCCAAATCTAGGATTTATCGAGAATGGCTGTATTATCTTCAATGAGGAAAAAATTCATGCTGTAGGGGCAAATCTATCTATTCCTGAAGGTACTGATATTATTAATGCCGAGAATAAATACGTTGTTCCAGGTTTTATTGACGCACATACACACCAAGGACTTTTTGAGGGTCAGATTGGATGGGCAGGGAGTGATGGTAATGAAATGACAAACCCAATTACTCCTCACCTAAGAGGTTTAGATTCTTTTAATCCCAACGAAGGATCACTTAACGATGTACTTAAAGGAGGAGTTACTTGTATTAATACTGGTCCTGGTTCTGGAAATGTGATTTCTGGACAAGCATTTGTCATTAAACCTGTGGGAGAGATTGTTGATAAAATGGTGTTAATGGCTCCTTCTGGACTAAAAGTGGCATTGGGAGAGAATCCCAAAAGAGTTCATGGAAAAGAAAGTAAAAGGATGCCTCAAACAAGAATGGGAATAGCTGGACTGTTAAGGAAAACTTTAACAGACGCTAAAAATTATATTAATGAATGGGAATCTTATTACCAAAGAGTAGCTTACTTTGAGAAGAAGGGGAAAGCACCTCCCACCCCACCAAAACACGACTTAGGGATGGAAACCCTTGTCAAGGTTATCAAAAAGGAAATCCCCCTTCACGCTCATGCTCACCGAGCTGATGACATAGCCACAATTGTCAGGATTGCTGAGGAATTTAATATTAATCTTGTTCTCATTCATTGCACAGAGGGGGCAAAAATAGCTAATTTTATCGCAGAAAAGGGAGTACCTGCTATAGTGGGTCCTACTTTATTTTGGGTGAGTAAACCAGAGACTCGTGAACGATCATTCAAAACTGTTTTGACCTTGGTCAAAGCAGGGGTGAAAGTTGCGTTACAAACGGATTCTCTTACGCCTATGAACTTCTTTCAATTACTACCAATGTACGCAATTAAAGAAGGCTTGACGAGAGAGGAGGCTTTAAACTGTGTAACCAAGAACCCAGCTGAGATTTTAGGAATTTCTAATCGAGTAGGATCCCTAGAGGAAGGTAAAGATGCTGATGTCGTGATCTGGTCTGACCATCCTTTTGAATTTTACAGTAAGGTCGAAAAAGTCTTCATTAATGGAAATGAAGTATATTCTGCTGAAAATTGATAAATTACTATGTTGCATAGGGAATTCAGCTCTAAAAAGAAAAGCATAAATCCCTAATAGATATCTTTTTGAGAATCATTTTCTAAATTTTGATCGGAGGATCAAGTGATTCTATGACTTCTAATGGAAGTTCAGATTTTGATATAAAGTTTGCTGGCCACGTACCAATTTTGTGGAAACGAAAGGTCAGGAACTTTATTAAACAAGATCGACAGCATGCGTTAGAAATATTCCTTACTAATTTCAAGCAAGGAAAAGATCCAAAACAGATGCATTATGGTCTTGTGCAATTACTTCCAGATAGTCTTCATTCAACTCTCTCTTCCTTTGAAGAGTCGACCCAAGAAGAAATAGTAATCCTTTTTGATTTGCTATCAACGCCTGAATTTTTATCTCATTTTTCTTCCTTAAACCAAGAAAAACAAGAGTACATTCTAAATCAGATTTATCATAATTGGGAAACTGGTCTAAAACTGGACTTAATACGAGAAATTCTATTTCACCTTGATCCAACTTTATGTACAATATTATATACCAAATTATCGGAAAAAAATTCTTCCAAGATAGTAGAGATTATGAAACTATGGGGTACTAGAATTTTACCTTTTGTATTGGAACTGTATGTAAAAACACCAATTGCTTATTTAGAACCATTATTTAGGGAACTCGAGCCTAATCAAAGAGTTGAAGTGTTTCAAACGACGAAATTTTTTTCAAAAGCCCATCTTCAGAACATACTTCAATTGATGTCTCCAACAGAAATAGATCTAAACTATTTATTAGCATCAAAATATACCAAGACTGTCGATTCACGAAAATTGATTCACGATTGGCTAACAACCCACAAATTATCTCATGAACTGCTTCTTAATGTATATCAACAAATTAAAACTGAAGAAACTCTAGGTTTCATTGTAGAATATTTCACCACATGTATCAATCTCAATGTAAGTCCTCCTGAAGAGATTATCATTTCTATCTTACATTATAATGAATTTCTAATTGCACATAAGCTCTTGAGAGAATTGGATTCTAAAACAAAGAAGAAACCTTTGGAAATTCTCATTTCAACTCTTATTCAACTCGCAGGGGAAATTTCTAATTTCACACAATTTTTTAAATCTGAATTTAAGACCTATAGTCATCAGAACCTTGAATTAATAACAAAAACCTACCTTACCAGTTCCTATGAATCTCAGCATCAGTTATTAATTCCATTTCTTCAGGATAATGCGGTAAAGGAATGGAAAACAATCATAAAAATAATTCTTGAAACATTGTCTCCTCCCACGCCAAATCTGGTATTTAACATATTTATTAAATGTTCTAAGAAGATTAAACAAAATATCGGTACCTATATAATAAAAGAATCTTGCGTAAAGGAGTTAAAAATCCTTTTCAGTGATTTTGATATCTTCCAATCAGCTTTAGTATATAAGAAAGAATTACCAATATCTATTCAAGCTCTTTTAGAACCCTTTCTTAGACAACATGTATCAGAGAGGTTTGAAGAGATTATTCTCTTAGGAAAGAAAATAACGTTCCCCCAATTAGCTTTTGCCTCATTGATGGATAAAAATTCCTTAAAACTCCTTGTAACCACAGTTGGAACGAAAGATGAACTAGTCAGCTTTTGGGAAGAAACTTTCCTATTGAGCCCAGGTGAATCATTACAGGTTGTTTTACACCAATTTTTAATCAAAGAACAGAAAAAAAAGGACCATTTAATTCCGCTATTAAACAAATTAATAGATTTTGACCCCCAGAAGTTTTGGACAACTCTAAAAGCACTGGATATAAAGGATCTTTCCTTATTAGAACCTATCTTAACTCATTCATTCGAATCTAGTATATCGATAATTGGAGAAATCTTACCAAGATTACCTGAAGCTCATTTAACATTCATCATTGAACACATACTTCCAAACTTTTCTTCTTCCGGTTCAAAACTTCTATACTCTCTCTTCTCTATACAAGATATCTCAAATATTGAAAAATCAGTAATTCTCACAATCTTAGAAACAATTAAGC
>JBHLPQ010000237.1:0-5298 GCA_048939265.1 Promethearchaeota archaeon | reverse complement strand
ACACCAATTGAAGGGCTGACTCTACTTACTTCCGTTTCCACTCCTTACCCCGACCCAGGAGGAGCGGCTAAATTAATTGATGCGGTTAGTCAAATGAAAAGCCTTGAGATTGACACTTCCAAGCTCCTTGAAGATGCTGAAAAAATTCAGAAATCTCTCATGGAATTAGCTGAACGAAATCGTCAGTTGTCACAAGGTGAAGGATTGGAACCAAGTAAAGGTCTCTATGTTTGAGAAAATGTTAGATCTACTTGTCACTACGCCATTCTAGAAGGATATTCCAGTTATCAAAGAATGGTTTCAGAGATCTAGTCAAAGGTTTAGCAATGCTAGCTTTTGATTGGTTATTCAGTATTTGAAGATCGGAAAAAGGTAAAGAAATCACCCATTTGTCATCTTTGGTCTTCATTCTATGCTTTTTTGTAATTTGGAGGAATTTTTTCGAATCTAAAACTATATGATGTTTCTGAAATGATTCCCCATCTTCGCTTGGTAACCGGACTGCTAGGATTACAAAACTTTCATTATTCATAAAAAACCCTATTTCCAGCTCCCATACGATATCGTCATCTTCTTGAATTCCTGTGCAGACTTTAATGTCGGCATATCGGACAAGATCTCCATTTTCAGAACGAATGATCATATCGACTTTTCCAGTGGATGCATAAGGACTGAATGACTCCACTCCCATTTGGTATAATTTCAATTGGGTATCTAATTCATCTATTCCATCCAGGCTAAATTCTTCATCTGGATTCATTCACAAGGTGACCCCTATCTAACACATCAAATTAATTACTCGTGAAAAAACTAATTAATCTTTATTAATATCTTTTAGTGGTTGTAATCTAAATACTTCAATAAAAACTTCCAACATAATGATTGATAAAAAGCTTCTTATATAAATTTTAAGTTGAAGAAGAAATTCCTCTCTTTCGTAGCTATTCCATGATTGAAAACGACTTCAATGAAGATATGACTGTTTAAGAGGGATTAGAGAACAAGGTTAGTCGTTGCTGGCACATTGGACATTGATTGAACACTTTTAACCATTCTAATAGATGATTTCGATGAAAAGAATTGTGACATGAAGGACATTCAACTGAATTGATTTGTGACACTATTGGATACCGACAGATTACACAGCTTTTTTCACTTCTTTTTTTCTTCTCCCAAGTGATATGTTCGATGGGTTCCCCTTTATAAGAATTTTCCACAGTTAATATTATGTCTCCACTGTGATTTTGGTTTAATTTTCCTATTATCTCACCCTGTGATAAAATATGGTCAAGCACCTTTTTTAATAAATAATTATCAGTGATTTGATTTTGGGTTTGTTTTTGGACTTTGTAAAGTAAATAATCAAACTCTATTTCGTTTAAAGGACGGGAAATATGTTCACTTATTGAATTAAGCATAATCTGTCTTATTGTAGCTAGAAATTCAATATTTTTCCGCTTTCTTTTTGCTTCCTGAAAAGTTTCCTCTACTAACTTTTTGATCTCGCGTAATTCCTTTTGTATATCATTATTTCGCATCAAGGGTAAATTTATGGAAATTTCGTTTGAAGTTTGGTCTAATATTTCTTCTAAATTTATACAGAGATTGTCAATCTGTACTAATGTTCCTTTTATTGAGATTATTTTTTGGAGTGGTTCAATCATTTCTAACTGAATTGCTGTTTGTTGCACTTTATACCGACGATTTATCAGCTCTTCTAAATAACGTGAAGTCTCCGAAAAAAATGGTTGCCGTAATTTTCTATCTGCTAAATAAGAAAGAATGATACTTAAAATGATACCTGTAAAGATTGGAAATTTATCCATAGTTGATGTAAATATTCCTATTGCATTTAGAAAGAAAACCAATCCTAAAAATACTAGTATTAAGATGATAGCATTTCCAGTTGTCTTATTTCGAGATAAGCGAGAGAGTTTTGTGACCCTTACAACCATCTTTGCACCAAGTATTTGGAGGTTAATGATGTAATTAACCTATAATATTACCAACAGAGCCTAATTAAAAACTGGTCTAGAAAAAAGATCCGCATATGAAAGAATTTTTAATGATCTTCTTTGAAGAATTCAGCGTAATTTAATTTGATCAATGCATCTTCGTGATTATTCTCAATAATTGTATGTGGAAAAGCAACACAGTTTCTTAGAATTACTCCCTCTTCAACAACAGTATGATCGCCCAGGATGGAATTTCGAATGACGGCAGATTTCTTTATAATAACATTATTACCAATCAAATTTTCGTGTGTATCTCCTTTGAGCGTTTCTTGGAGAAACTCGAGGTTAAATCGCCATAAATCGCGAGTAGTACTGATATGACAAACACGTTCTGTAAGTAAGCCGCCTACCTGACCCCCTCTACTAATTGTTTCATTGACAGCTGTAACTAATTCATATTCACCACGTATGGATTTATTAATCTCTTTTATTACATCAAAAATTGAGTCTGAAAAAATATAAAGAGCTGCAGAGTTGAGATCACTTAGTATTTCTGCTGGAGTTTGTGGTTTTTCACGTACCTCATACACTCGTCCATTTCTGTAGTCGACTGTTGAAGATGCTTTCATTAACTCGAATTCCATCTTTTCAAGGGCGAGAGTAATATCATTTTCTTCTTTGAGGTGTGTTTGATACAGCAGTTTTAAGAAAGAAGGTGAAAAAAGGGAATCTCCAGCAATTACTAGAAAGTCATTAGTAGTTAGATGTTTTTCAACTTGTAAAACTGCATGAGCTGTCCCAAGTGCTTGTTCTTGTTTGATAAAGCAAGGATTGAGATCTGGAAAAGCAGTCTTGATATAGGAGGGTAAAATTTGATCATTTTTCCCGATAATAACTCCAATTTCAGAAATCTGTGCTTCTATTAGTCGTTCTATTGAATGGGATATGATTGGTTTATTTAAAATGGGCAGCATTGGCTTTGGAGTGTCAGAAGTAAACGGGATCATCCTTGTTCCTTTACCTGCCGCCAGAATAAAAGCGGAAATTCTCATTTTCTTCAAATCAACAGTTTTTCTATAATGATTTGATTTTTATTGATAAAAACTTTATAAAATATTGTCGTAGAAAAACTATTAAGAATCTGCTTGGTTCTTATTAAGTTTCAAATCAGAGCCAGAAAGATTTTAAAGGATCTACATTAAAGAAGAATGGTGATTTCGACATGGTTCGTCTTAAGGCAGTCTATTTAATTACTGACGAAGGATTTACAATATATAGCCAGTCATTTGGTGCTACTGAGCAAGATCAAGATATGATTGGTTCCTTACTAATGGCATTGAGGAGTTTTGGGATGGAAGCTATTGGTGAAGGGTCACTATCTAAAGTGGACTTTGGAGAGGGGGCAGATATGATCTTAGAGCAAGGACAGCGCGTGATTGCTATTGCAATTGTAGTTCTAGAAAAAGACGCTAAAGAACGTGAAGAATATAACATTCGTAAAGATTTAATGAATTTTGTTAGGGAATTTGAAAAAAACTATGAGGAGGAGTTGAATGACCCTATTTTTCAGAAAAGTTCTTTCTCTGGAGTCGGAACTATGATTTCTGCTTTTTTCTTTCGTGATAAGATGTCTAGAATTTATGGTGATCAATTTGCCAGTCTTAATGAATATGTGAAATATCCTACGAGTTTATTATTTGAAATTACTCCTCGTGGTGGGAAACTCTATTCATTCTATAGAAAATTTCCGAAGATCATTGAATTGAGAGGAGATATCCCTCAAGATAGTCTTGATGAGTTAATTGAAGATATGTTAGATAAAAATAGCATGGTTTCTTTTAATGATTGCTTAGAACGGTTCGGTGTTGAAAAGGACGAGAGGATTTTTGATTTATTTAAGTTCTTAACGGAACGAGGTTTGTTTGAAGCGTATAATTTTGAACGAATTGCTGCTGAATCATGAATCTTTGCCTTTCATGGCTCTAATTATGAACGCAGTCATCTTTTTCATCTCTTTCTCCATTGAAGCAAGTTCTGTAGTAACCCGGGTTTCAACTGCAGCATCAATTTGTTGTTTAACTAATTCAGGTAAAGCATTAATATTCTGAGTTAACTGTCCTGTTACTTTTGTTAAATTTTGAAGTGTACCATCTTGAACAGCTAAACGTTCCGTTACTGATGTTTTAAGCTCATTAATGGTTGTCTCTAAGTAGATTGCAATACGATCACGCAAAGATGCCAGTTCAACCTGAATAATTGCACTAACGCGATCTCTAAGATCAGCTACTGTTGCTAGTTGATCTGCTTGGTTTTCAATTAAAGCATTTAAGCTACTCTCTATATTATTGAGTTTTTCATCTATTTCCCCAAAATGACCGACAGTTGCCTCGTATAAAGCTGTTGTTCTGTTGTTAGAACCACTTACCTCTTCAGTAATCTTGTTGGACAATGTACGCATATTGCCAACAACATCTTCAACATAACTGACTTTAATGAACTTTAAATCGTTTTTTGTCTCTTCAGAAGTTTTTTCAAATGTAGTAAGAATAGTTCCAAGAGATTCCTCTAAGCTCGAGATCAAATTAGGAAGATTTTCAATTGATGATTGTAAACTTGAACTTATTCTAGAAGAGTCAACCATTTCAAGAAGAGATTTTAATTCATCTTCTAGATTCAACAACACCATTGAGAACTTTTCGATTGATTGGGAGGACTCTTGAAGTCCTTGAAGTGAGCTTACTACATTTTGAATTTGATTGAGTGATTGCTTATTTTCCATACTTATCTGTTGGAGATTCTTAATGCCATCTTCTATTCCCATAATCTTACCTCACATAAAGTTCCTTCACTCTGGGCAAAAATTGGTTTTGTAATTTAAATTTTTAATTATGTTATAAATCATAAGAAAGTTGTTATTTCAAACGTCTCAAGAAGAGAATAAACCTATCATTCTGTAGAAGTGAATCATTCAATCGATGGATCAGGATGATAGTTTCAGAAAATATATACCGTTTCAAGTCATCCCCTTTGGCTTTTTCAAGCTCATTATTGATTTCTTTAACAATGTTGAATGAAACATTTGGTATTCTTGATTCTAGGTCCCCTGTGCCTAAATTGTAATCCTTTAGGAACCCTGAGGAGATACGAAGGGAATCCTGTAAGCTGCGAGTTTCATTAAAATATTCTGAAATGCCTTTATAGTACATTTCTACAACATTTTGAACTTGATCTTGTTCTATTGTAGTAAGAGCCGAATCTTCTTCTGCAGGAAACATTTTACGTAGGTTTTGGAGCAAACGGGCTGCAGGTGCTTCACGTAATAGCTTGCTTATCAGGTTTCTAA
>JBHLPQ010000236.1:0-5300 GCA_048939265.1 Promethearchaeota archaeon | reverse complement strand
ATGATCTTAGATGCAACTAGTAATTGTTTCGCCAGATATGGATATAAAAAAATACACTAGATGATGGTAATTCGATTACGTGATGAAGGAGAATCACTTCTCGGGGGAGTAGTAGTCATATTTCCAGCGACTGATTTAACAGGTGAGATAGCGAGGAAAGAAGGATCTTCTTATCAGACTCGTCGGAAAAAAGATGAATTCTTTTCTAAAATTCCAGCTATAACTGATTCTAATTCCATAATCAATGCTTATTGTACTGACAATGATCCCAGAACGCCTTATCTTTCCCCATTACAAATTTGGAGGATCTACCTAAATTATTGATGCACGTTGGAGATGAAGAGGTTTTATTAGATGATACTCTGGAGTTCGCCAAAAAGGCGAGATCTGCAGGATTAGATGTCACTTATGTGGTATGGCCTCATATGTTCCATGTATTTCATCTGTGGGCTCCTTTCCTTCCAGAAGCCAATCATGCTTTGGTAGAAATTAGAAATTTTGTTCAAAAAATTCTTAACTAAAATTAGTTTTTCGTTACCAAACCACAGTGATACGATTATTTCTCATATAATCAAAGGAGTAATTAAGCGATGGGATTAAATCAATCAGATACAGAACCTACTTCCATACCTGCCCCACCTAATTTCACATCTGACTTAATGAATGCTATATTCTCGGCAATGTTTACGGTTATCTTATGGGTACTCTTCTTCCAGTATTACGGACTATTAAGCGGGCTTATCCCGCTTTTTCTGGGCGTTTCAGTAGGAACTCTAGTAGCAACAATTATTCTTTTCTACTTTTCTTATGCTCTTGTTGTTCGCTGGTTTGAGATATCAGCGTACCAATTGGCTTCGTGGCGCACAAATATCCCTTACATGAATTATCGGACAAAATGCCCTTTTCTGATACGAAGACGGCTTACTTTTTCTTGCAGAGCTGAACAAATTGCTCCTTTTGAGGTAGGGATATTCGAAAAATGTCATAAAAAATCCATGTGGGAAGTCTGTTGGCCAGAACGGATTCCTTCAATACTAATGAAATACGATGAGGCCCCTGCAAACGTGAAACAACAATATGCTTTCATTCTGGCAGCAATGAAAGACATAGCTTCTCCTGCAGGGGATAAAATGTATGAAGCTTTAACCAATGAAACCTTAGAGATAGAGGCACGAGTGGCAGCTGGGTATGCATTAGAGGAAATGAAAAATGAGCGTGGAATAGAACCACTAATCGCGATGCTTGGCCAATTTGATCAACGTACAGATCAAATGGTTCGGGCTATCTTGGGACGATATCAAGAAATGGCAATCCCTCACTTAACTGATGCCATTCAGAATTGTGAGAATGATACTTTACGTGGTGGATTTGTTGAACTTTTAGGAAAGACTAAACAAGACAGTGTAATCCCAACTTTGAAAAATTTGTTGGCTGATGATTCAACAGAAGAATATACGAGATTACAATCAATCTATGCTTTGCAAGAAATCTCAAGTGAAGAGTCGTATAAAACTCTTATTTCTCATCTAGAGGTAGCACCTGAAGAGGAGCAAGCAATGATTAAGGAAGTATGCTTATCACGAGGAATGATTAGCTTCCCTATATTGATAGATCTGTTAGCAAATCGGGATGTTTCTGAAAACTATTATTCTCTAATTGGTGATGTTTTAGCAGAAGTCGATGCATCCACTTATGATAAATTTTTCACAAAAATAAGGGATTCACAGGGAAATGAAACTGCCCAAAGATTAGCTTCAATTTTAAAAGAGAATACACCAGAGGAAGAGGAATTTCTGAGATTACACGCGGTACTTTCTAAACATCTATCCTCTCCAGCTTCATCAATAGACTCTCATGAATAAAATCCATTTTTAAGAATAAATATAGTCGCCTGTCCCTCCTGGTTATTTCATTGGTTGGATACGCACTTTCCATCCGAGTTCTTCAAGATTTTTAATAAAATCTTTGATAAAAGGTCTCTCTTTCGGAGACACATCATTAAGGTTTGACAATTTGCATTCGTTAAGCCAAAGCTCTATTTGTTGTCCAGGAAAATGAATTGTTTTCAATTTTTTGGGAACATAATAGTTTTGGAGCATTTGATTCACTATTTAATAATGAGGGTTAGATTAATTTAAAATTTAGGAAGGCACCCCAATTTTAAAGAAATAACCTAGAGAAAAAACTTCAGGTAGGAAAATTAAAGAATTGGCAGGGTGTTCTCTAGAAATAAAGCCTGAGACCAGTCTTATTGGAAATATCAAGAATAAAAAAATATAACAGCTAGATTAATTTATTTTGTCGGAAGTCTAGGAATTTGACGACATCTAAAAGAATTTTGACCATCCAAGGAAATTGAGGAGAAATCAGTGATTACTATAATTTTTTTTGAATCTGCTTTAGAATTAATTCCTGAATCAGCACGAAGTCATCCCTTAATCCGAAAAGAATGGCAAAAAAACCTGAAAAAGAAAAGGAGGGGAATATTATTAGATGGAGCTTTACACAGACCAATAGTAGACTTGTTAGAGAACAGAGAAAAACGGGCTAGGCCCGATATTATTCATCATTCATTATTGAATATCGTTTATTCACCTTTATTTAAGCAGGGTAAAATCCAAGTCTTTATTCATACACGTGATAATTTGTGTATCAAAATTCCCCCTCAATGGAGAGTACCTGTAAATTACAATCGATTCTGTGGTTTGTTTTCACAACTTTTATTAAAAAAAAGGGTACCCCTTTCAGGGGAACCGATTCTGACGGTTAACCATTGCACATTAAGAAAATTACTTGATCAATTTGGAGATTCAGAAATTTATCTTTGCGACATTCCGTCTGAAGGTGTGGAAGAAATAGATATTATTAAGAATCTGACCGATCTTCTTCCTTTTTCTTCAGGGGTATTTCTCATTGGTGGATTTCAACATGGGGAATCTGAATTTGAAAGAGCTAATTTAAACCAAGATCTAGTTATTCTTACTGTATATAACGAGGTAAAACCAGCCTGGGTTATTGCAACAAAGATTATACAATGGTTGGAGGCGAATTATTAATGGTAGTTGAAGTGCTTGTAGTTAGTAAAAACCCTGTTAAAATGCGGGCAGCTCAAGAAGCTTTTTCAAGTTTTTATGAGAATGTTAATTTTTCAAGTATCGAGTTCTCTGAAATTGATCCCACTGATATTCACTTGAAAGCACAACCTTTTGGTGAAAAAGAAACATACGAAACCTCTCGATGGAGGGTGATAAGTGCACGGAATCAAAAACAGGGATTCGATTTCTATGTAGGAATTGAAGGGGGTATCGTCCTAACAGTTCAAAAGAGCTCACGGATCATCGTTTATAGTTCAGTAAGCAAGGGTTCTTTCATTGAGACCGTAAGAGGGTGCGAAATTCCTCTACCACATAGATTTTACAACAAATTACTTAATTCTCCTGATATGGAATTGGGAGATCTTATGACTGAAATCAGTGGAATTCCAAATATTAAACAAAAAGAAGGAGCTGTGGGTTTATTAACGCAGAATATTGTCACACGTTTTGATATCATAAAGCAAAGTGTCATAATGGCTCTGATTCCCTTTTTAAACCCACTTTATTTTGATATATCAACAGAATGAGAGAGAAGTAAAAGAAAAATCCTTAATACAGTGTATTCTTCCACTAAAACTAAGGTTATTTTGGTACAATCTCAAAGGATTATGAATTTAATGCGATCTCTTCAACCAATCAACGACAAATACATAAAGCTTCCTAAACAACTCGAGCAAGTTAAGCATTGGTTGGATCTTTTAGGCTTAGAATATGTAATTTTATCTGATTCGCATGATAGCAGCTTTACATTTATTCTTCCAATTAAAAATTGCCCTGATATCAATATTACCCTTGAAAAAGACTTTTCACACATCTCATTTTTTTCAAATGGACTAACACGTTTGTTAGACGAGCCTAAAGAGGTAGTGTATTCTTTTCTTCGAAATGTTATGAAAATTCAAGGTCATTATTTCACCAGTAGAGTGATTTCAACGGGCCATAGTGAAGATCTAAGAGTATTTATTGGATTTCGGTTTGATGAAATGTCAATGTACCGTTTTTCGCGAAAGATCCGAGAATTAATCCAATTTGTTAAGGAAATATCAATTCTAATAGAGAAACATAAAATGTCCGAACTTTGGAGGGATACCGAGCAAGAACCAAAAATTCCAGAGATTGATATGCGAGAAAGGATACGATTTCTGTAAAGCGTTTTAAAATGGCTTATGCTGCCAGCTAAGAATGGTTTCCACCCAGCAAATCACAACTCCAAATATTCCAAAAATAAGTGCGAAAACTTCACCTGTAGAAAGGGGTGGCGTTAAAAATAAAATAATGTACCCTATAAATAACACGGACACAAAAACTGCATAGAAGAAGAAGCGAGGGAGAGTATAATTACCTATCATAATGAATTGATTTAGCGCACCGATATCAATCTTCTTTGCTACCTCATAATTACCAAACCTATTCTTTCGTACAATTCCCAAGGTTTCGAGTTTATCTAAATGATAACTAGAAACACTTGGAGACGACAGATCTAAACTTCGTTGGATTTCTCTAACTCCAGCAGAGCTCTTTTTCCTTAATAAATAGAAATAAACATCTAAAGTAGTGCCTTTAATCATAGTTTCATAATTTATTTCTTGAGTTCCTGCATTATCTTCATCTATATTTTCAGATAATCTCATGACTCTCCTTAAAGCACGTCTTGTATATTGATGCACCATGTTAGAACCGCCAAAAAAATCTATGCTTTCTTTAATTAGCAAGATCTTTCTGGCAATATCTAAATAAAACACGTTTGGTGTTGTCACCAACACTTTCTACGGTTATGTGTTAATAAACAAAACTAAAGGGGTTAAGTCATTCTATGACCATTCGATCATCAGAAGCTGAGAAGATCGACTCACTTCGTGATATACTCTCTTCGCTTGAAACGACAGCACAAGTGAGACCAGAACTCGAAAAATATACAGAATCTCTTGCAAATCGGCTTCGTGCCTTAACTAGGGATTATTATGCTAGCCTGGTATTCCTATTTACCACGCCACTATCATTTCATCAAAGGTTAATTTTTATGCAACTAATTTCAATCTATCCTCAAGGAAGTTCGGGAATTGATCTGGCTCGAGCATTAGGAATTTCTGTTCAATCTAAATCTATTTATCGTGATCTCAAAGCCCTAGAGAAGCAAGGAATTGTCCGAATTGATGAGGTTCATTCCAGATTGAAGTTAGCATATGCTAATATTGATAATCAACT
>JBHLPQ010000235.1:0-5310 GCA_048939265.1 Promethearchaeota archaeon | reverse complement strand
CTCTTAGGTTTAGCAACTGGTACCAGAGACTTTCTCCGGTTGGTAACAAATACTTGATTATGTCTCAATTACAGGATTATATTCAGACTCATCCATGGAGAAAGTCCACGCAATGGCTTCTTTACATGTCCTAACATGTGGAGGAACACGTAAGATGTATATTTCTTTAGTAGTGGAATCTTGCACCTTCACCACCATTAAGGGCTCCTCATTCTTCCTAATTCGGAGGAGTATTAATTCAGAATCTCCATCATTATGAATAGTTGTTCCCCCCAATTCTTCAACGAATTTCTTGAATCCAAAATTTGTGAGAAGTATCCTTCGTATTTCTACATTACTACATCGAAGAATATCCCTAGCTTTTAACTGGTTTGTTTTGAGAAATAAAAGATAATCTTTAACAATATTCTGAATTCGTGCTTCATTAAAAGGCCCCCTATTCTTAACAAAGAATCCTTTCCAGCTGCCAACACGCTTCCCTCTCTCATCACACCAATGGATTCTACCACTTCGTTCTATGCCAAAACAATTGTCCTCTTGAAGCCATAAAACTCCCCTCCATAGACGTCTAGGTATTAAATGTTCATTATCAACTATAGACTTAAGCATTTCTTTAATGTTCTTATCCATTCTAATCCATGACCCACTGTGTTGTATCAGTATCAGGATCATATTCTCGCTGACGTATTACTTCATAGATTCCTGGATCTAATTCAATAGTAGCGTGTTCTTCGTGAATAAGTGATGCACCTTTCTCAGTTTTCACAAATAATTGATCACCAGATGATTGTGACCAAAATCGGAATATTTCGCCATCCATGATCCTGTGCGCATGCCCAGTAGCTTCTCCTTCTAAAATAACATCGCTTTTGACAATTTTGGCTTGTTTAGGTAGTTTTTCAACTTTTCTTAGGAGCAAATCTCCTTGTCTAACTATCATTTTCTTGACTTTCCTTTCTTATTTTTTAAGAGATTGAGATCCAAAACTTGGTATTGGGCCCTTATTTTGCTCAAAGTATCATTTGAATGTTCCAAGTTCTTCGTTTCAATTGCTAGTTCAACAACCACATGATTAAAAGGCAAATTGGGAGAAAAACGGTCGACATTGATGTCAATAATATCAGCCTCTGACTTAGTGATAATTTTTAAGAGGTTTTCAAGTCCACCAGGTTTATCTTCTACTAAAACTTTCAGTTCCCTATAACGACCAGATTTTATTAATCCTTGTGTGATGAGTTTACTTAGTATTGTTATGTCAACATTACCCCCACTGATGATTAAGACAACGTTTTCATTTTTTTGGGATATATCTCTGTAGAGTAAGGCCGCTAGTGCTGTTGCTCCTGCTCCTTCTGCTACTGATTTGCATCGCTCTAAAAGAAGCAGCATCGCTTGAGCGATTTCCTCCTCTTCAACAATGACTATATCATCTAATTGAGATTTTATGACTGAAAAGGTAAACTCACTCGGACTTTTTATCGCAATTCCATCTGCTAAGGTATTCCCTTTTTCTGTCTGTATTAATTTCCCCTTTTTAAAGGATTTATATGCAGCTGCCATCTGTGTTGTTTGAACTCCAACAACCCTACACTGTCGTTTTCTCGCTTTTATCGCTGTTACTATCCCAGAGATGAGTCCGCCTCCTCCAATAGGACAAATGACTAAATCAACATCGGGAAGGTCTTCTAATATCTCCAACCCAATAGTTCCTTGACCAGCAGCGATATCTGGGTCATCAAACGCATGAATTAACGTTAGATCTTCAGTTTCTTTGATTTTCTTAGCCTTTAGAAAAGCATCTTCAAAACTGTCACCATAAAGAATAACTTTTCCCCCATAACCTTTTGTGGCTTCTATTTTAGATATTGGAGCACCTTTTGGCATAACAATGGTTGAAGCGATCCCAAATATGGATGCTGCTAAAGCTACTCCTTGGGCATGGTTCCCTGTACTTACAGCGACTACTCCTTTTTCTCTTGTATTTTCTTCTAAACGAGCGATCTTATTATATGCCCCTCGTACTTTAAATGAACCGGCCTTCTGTAAATTTTCGTGTTTAAGGTAGACATTACACCCAGTCAGTTTTGAGAATGTAGTAGAATGATTTAGGGGGGTTCGTTTGATTTTTCCCTTTAGTATATTCTGAGCATCGATAATGTTGTTAATTGTTAATTCAGGCAAAACATCACCTTGTCACCCCAAAAAATAATCCCTCCCAAATAAATGTTATTCCCCATAATTATCCTGAATACACACAGGGAAGAATGATATTAATTGAGTTTTGATTTACCCATAAGCGTCCGTTGAAGTACGAGGTGAAGAATTGGAGGTAATGTGATACCAAACTGAAGCCTTGCAGTGTAGTCAATAAAGAATCACTAGGAATACTGAAACTGACCCCGACTGAGAAGTTATTCATTATTTCTACTTCAATAGTAATTGGAAAGCCCCGAAGCCATGTTAATATTGTTGAAAAGATATTCTCAGGGAAATGAGAACTCGCCCAGATTTCGGGATTAGAAGTGTCAAGATCGCCAGAGGAGATTATGTTGAATTGAGTGTTAAAAGAGTTACGGACATAACAAAAACTAGTTTTTAAAACATTAGACAACGAAACAGGGTAGATGTTTGGAGGGTTGAGGAGTAATTGGATTAAATCAGTAACAATGATTGTGAGGATCTTTTGGCGGTATGCTACATGGCTAAATCTCTGAACTACTCTTTGATCTACAGTTTCGACGCTGTTCATAAGGTGATGGCTTAAATCCATCAATAGGGAGCCTGTTCGAAGTTCATGTGTAAGCTCCTCAACCCAATTATTTGTAGTTAAGGACAATGGTTGGGGAATTGAAGAGTAAAAAATCTTATAGGATTTAAGGGGGATTGAATCAAGGTCCATGTGAAGAGAAAAAAGAGCTTTGTAGCTGATTTGCCGGGTACTTGGATGAATTCCACTCATTTGAGCAAATGTTTGAGAGAAATAAAAAACGTCTCCGTGATCAGCAGAAAGGATAATAAAGGGATTAAAAGGATTAGAAAAGATTGTTGAGATATTGTTACGGATATGAACTTCTTTCATCCATATGGAAGAAGAGATAGGGATTTTATCCTTTAATTTTGAAATATCATTTTTCATGATATTTTTCCCTCAGGTTTATCAAAAAATCTTTCATTAATTTGTGTTACCGAGGAATATCTCCGACATTTTTTTGGAGATATTGTTAACATATATTCCTCATATTTAAGGATGAGTAAAAGCAGAAAATAAACCCTAGAAAGGCTATAAGTAGTCAAAATCTCTTTATTGGAAAAAATTGGATATGATATTATAGTTTTTAACTAGCTTTCCAAAGAATTTTCCCATTGACTATTGTTAGTTCTACCTTAACATCCTTAATTTTCTCTGGAGGATATGCAAGCAAATCTTCGGATAAGACAGCTATATCAGCCAGCTTTCCTGGCTCAATAGATCCCTTAATATCTTCATCGAAGGATGCATAGGCTCCATTTAGTGTATAGCATTTAACAGCATCCTCTATTGAAACCCTATTCTCTTGAATCGGATGATTTACTGCAGCCCAAAGACCATAAATTGGATTGAACGGCCATGGCGGACAATAACCACAGTCTGACCCAAATGCTACTTTTATCCCCTCATCAAGCAGCTTTCTATACGGATTACAGAATTTGAGTCGGTTCACACCCAATCGCTGTTCATACATTCCCCCTGGTTGCCCCCATTCTCCAACAAAGTTAGGCTGCATGGCAGGTATAACCCCTAGTTGTTTGATTCTAGTTAATTGCTCCTCGGTCAGGATTTCACAATGTTCGATCCTATGTCGATGATCACTCCTAGGGTCCTCTTCAATCGCGGCTTCGATCGCATCAAGTGCCACTTCAATTGCTCTATCACCAATAGCATGGATGGCAATCTGCATCCCCAGTTTATGTGCTCGAATTACTCTCTCTTTAAGGATGTCAGGAGATACAGCAAAAATCCCATAAGTAGAGGTCTCATCAGCATAGGGTTCTGAAAACACTGCTGTACGAGCTCCCATAGAACCGTCAATGTAGAATTTTATTGACCCGATTCTTAAAAAGTCATTTCCAAAACGAGTTCTTATACCCAGGGTCTCTAATCCATCCAACATTTCATCTGAGAATTGTGCGTCTGGCATAATGTAAGCACGAACTTTAAGAACTCCATTCTCCAATGCTGTTTGGTATGTGTTGATGTCAGTAGCATCAGATCCTAAATCGTGGATACTTGCACAACCCCAACTCAATGCAATTTCACATGCCTTCTGTAATCCTGATAGAGATTCCTTTTTCGTAGTAGGAGGTTTAACAGCCTCGATTAGATCCATGGCTTCCTCACGTAGTATCCCCGTTGTATCATCTGCTTTGGGATCGTGATCGATTTTTCCCCCTGGAGGATCAGGAGTTTCTCTAGTAATTTCAGCGAGATCAAGAGCATGACTATTTGCCACCATTAAGTGCCCATAACACGGGGTGAGAATCACTGGATTATTTGGTGAAACAGGATCAAGATCTTCCTTTGTTGGGTACCTTTTCTCTGGCCATGCACTTTCATCCCACCCGTGACCTGTAAGCCAGTTACCTGCTGGTATTTCTGATAACCGTCTTCCAACTTGATCTATTACTTCAGCAATGGATTTTGTGTTAGAAAGGTCTAACGTCGATATCGTCCGAACCCCCATTAAAATAAAGTGAGTGTGACTGTCTATAAAGCTAGGAATGACGGTTTTTCCTTTTACAGGGATAATTTTTGCGTCTTTTGGAATGTTGACCTTTTCGGAAGGGCCTACATCCGTTATTTGTGATCCAGTAACTACTATAGTAGTATTTGGAATTGGGAGAGCTCCAGTTCCATCGATTAGGGTTCCGCCTGTTAAGATAATAGATTGTTTTTTCATGTTAAGACCTCATATCTTTCCACTTTGAGAAAAAGAAGGATAGCCCATATTTAAGTTATAGTTCATCAGCAATTCCTTCAGAACTGAAATCTTTAAAGTATTGCATCAGTGTTATACCAATAATAGTAGATGATGATTCCCTTTGAGAAACTTGTAATATAAGTTAAACATGTTTAGTCCATGAGAACATGGTGATTTTTTCATGAAAACCTGTCACATCATATAATCTATTAGCAGCGGGGGTGTCAGCTGCTCCACCTATATAAAAAAACGGGGGATTATACTTCATAGCTCTCTTTATCCCTTCTATCATAATAGCCTTTCCTAATCCTAACCCTCTATATTCAGGGTTTGTACCCATTGGTTCCAAACT
>JBHLPQ010000234.1:0-5320 GCA_048939265.1 Promethearchaeota archaeon | reverse complement strand
GGGTCGATTATTTTGTTTCTGCAATAGGAACATCGGGTACGATAATGGGCGTTGGTAAAGCCCTGAAGGAAAATAAAACTTTGCTGATTTACGACGCGGCTGGTAAACAGGTGCGCTGGTTGCAATACTACCTGGAAGATAAAGGGCTCAAGTCCTATTATTTCATGGCAGGTGGTATCAATGCATATTACAGTGATCTTAAGGCAGCCGAACTAAAATAATTTGTAATTAGCGTCTCGCTAAAAGAATAAAAGTAACATTTCCAAAAGAAGCATGAGTTTGAACCCAAGATGTGACATCCCAATCGTAAAACTCTTGGCTTGTAGAATTAACATTTTGGGAATCTAAAATCTGGTCTTCATATGATGGTAAAGTACTCCCTCTAATCTTATCTTCATCCCAGGTAGTGCTTGTACAACCATACACATCGACTATATGAGGAGTTAACACAAAATTAGTTTTCAATCTTAAAGTACATGTGTTTATATTAACGGATAAGTTGAAAACATCGAAGCGAATTATAACAACCCGTTCTTCCGACTCGGAGTTATAGACATCCAGAGTTACATGAGATCCGAGATTTGTCGAAGATCCTACAATAACATAGGAATCAGCGTTAGCAGGAATATCTATTTGTTGGTTAGATGATATTCCAGTAGCCCAAGCACAATTATGAAACAAAAGGATTATTATCATAAAAAAGAATATGACCTTTATCGAACAATTACTATTAAGTAACTGAATCTTTGACCACATAAACCCACTCAACCAATGGCGAGAATTCAGCATTTCATTACTATAAAAATTTTCGCTCTCCCCACATTTAATGGGAGAATATTACACAATCAGAACAACCTACTAGTTTTTGAAATACCCGAAAAGCATTCCAACAACATTTCCTCTCCTTCCCCTATCCTTGCTTTGAGATAATCCTTGTTATTGGTTCCTCCTGTAAAAGATTTATATAAGAAGAAGTACGAAAAAGATGAATTGATTGTACAAACAATAGAAGAAATTCAGGAGTTCAAGACTGGGTTTTTTCTAACTGGCATAATGCTTGGCGTAATTGGCTTAGTATGTCTTTATCTCTTCATGAAAAACATAAGATACGCCATTACAAGTAACAAATGGCCAATGGTTAAAGGAACAATTGTTTCTTCGAGGATGACAACAATAGATGATGGTTATTATCCTGAAATCTCTTTTTCATACAATGTTTCTGGGGTAAATTATATTTCGACTACATTCAATCCAAATGAACTAGTCGGGCGATCAGTTCTAGGGAAGAAGTCTGCAGAAAAGAAAATCGAATCATTTCCAGTAGGAACACCAATTAACGTATATTACAAACCTGACGATCCTAAGAAAGCAGTTATTGAATCAGGAGTTACTATAGGGAGCCTCTTCTTTTTAGTATTAGCAGGTATGTTTCTTATATCTTCATTGATATTTACTTCTATAGGATTGATTTTTCCTTTTCCCTAACTTGATCTAGTAACATTCCTTCAGATTATCATGGGAAAGAAGTGTTATCTAAATCAATGGAATCGTTGTGAGAACTTTTCTATAGAAAAATGGTCATTAAGAAAAAAATATAGACCATTGCTGTTAGAATATAAATCAATTAAAGTACACTCTTCAGCTAAAAGTTAAAATAACATAAAACCATTAATAAAGGAGTAATGTTTTTGTGAACCACAATGGGGAAAAATCAATATCTCTGGTTTTTATTAATACCAATATGGATCCTTTCACAGGGATACTTGTTTTTTATCTTACTCTTCTCACCAAAGAATTTTATATTAATTTTAATATTTTCATTCGTCCTCTACTTGATTTTTATTCTCCTTTTCTCTACTCATTACCAACATTCGCCTCCTTGGATCGAAGAATATTTGCCTCAAATAGATTCCGATTTACAAACTTCCCATGAACCTCTTACAGAGCATGATATCCTTTCTGGATGGTGGATTGCTCAAAAAAGGGGATTGAAAGGCTTTTTACGGAGATTACCTCACATTGAGAGTTTCAGTTCTGATGAAACCGAACGTTCTATTCTTGTTGAAGTAGAGTCCGAAGCAGAATATTTTCAGACATCCAACACTGAAAGGTCTTTACCTTACTCTCAAGCAAGTGGTTTAGCTTATTTTTCGGAAAAAGGACCCTTTCCAGTTAATTATCCTAAGACCTTCATTAATTCGCACCAAGAATTTCCTCTTCGGGGAACCCTAAAAAAAGTAACATGTTCTACCTGTGGTGGACGAGGGAAAGTATCCTGTTCCAGTTGTTCAGGAAGTGGTACCGTCACGTGTTCACGCTGTTCTGGCAGGGGTTATATTGAACGGACAGAATGGGATGGGGATGAACACAAGACTGTTCGAGATTCCTGTTCGTGTTTTAGTGGGAGAGTCAGTTGTAGTTCCTGTGGTGGTTCTGGGAAAATAACTTGCTCTACTTGCAGTGGTGAAGGTTCTCTCGGGGAATTCACTGGAAGATTATACGAATTCTTTCATTGGAAAAGCGTCCATGTCTTTAAAGAAGAAAATGATAAGGTAGTAGGAGAGGCAGATCTTAAAGATTTACCCAATGAGGACGCACGACTAATTGAAATACTGGACAAAGACTCATTTAGTGGTGCAGCCGTCCCAAAGGTCAGTAAAAACACAATTTCAAAACTCCTAAGTAAAAAGCAAGAATTTCAAGACATGATTGACCAACTCCAAAATGTCTTAATGTACCGTCATTCATTCAGAGAATTCCCAGAAATAAAGATCAACATCAAGGAGGGGCAGAAAGAGTATACATTAGTTGGCCGAGGCTTTAGACCATTTAAAGAAGAACATGCAAATTTGGGGGATTATCCAATATCCAAATTAAGATTGATCGCACTGTATATCCCTTATAGCGTCATTTTAGTTCTCGGTTATATCTTGATCTTACTCTAACCTTCATTTTACTGTATTCGGATTAACCTTCCCTGACAAAAGGGGCAACTACTGATACCAACCGCTTTACTGCTCTCATAACAGTTTCCGCACACATTACGAGAGCATTCTTCGCATTCATAAGCGGAATCAGTGGCAGGATGTTTCTGGCCATCGATCTGACAGAAAAAGCTTCTTCTTTCTTTGGGGGTTGGGACAATTTCTGAGTCAAGATCTATTAATTTAGGTTCTACCGGTTTTACTGGTTTTTCAATAGCTGTTTCAAAGAGTTTCTTAGCTAGTGGAGTAAAAATAATGTCATTTCTCGCCTCAACTGAAAGCGGAGGTTTAGACGATTTTTTTGATAACACTGAACTGGGAGGTGAAGGCGACCTCCTTAGGAATAAAAAGATGATAAAGAAAAATCCCCCTCCTGTAATACAAAACAGTATGATCAGGGAAGTATTAGGATCATCAGCTAAATAAGAAGAGGTTGTCCTTTCTAGAATACTGAGAATTAGGAGAGGGGGGCTACCAAGACCATTTTGTGCCCCCTCCTTCGAAATAAATGAAAGAAGCTCACCACCAGCTTCATAATCAGTTGCTTTGAGAACAAAGGACACCTGTTCAACACCTAATTCAAACTTTTCTCTAACCCACCTGTCAACTAACCAAGTGTAATTATGAAAACTCGCAAACACCCCCCTCCATGAACCCCCCAAAACTTGACTATCATGTGTTGGGAAATTATTGAAAGTAACCTCAGTTTCGTCCCAATTAGTATTGTTACACCCAAATACTCCAATAAAATAACTTGATAACACAGTTCCTGTTTGTAATTGTAATTCGATTGAATAAAATGAATCTGTGGGGATTTCAGGAAGATTAAATCGAAGAATGATCCACTGTTCAGAAGTATTAGTCCTCCAGATCTGCAATCCATCATCCAAACCATGATTTGTAGAAGGAGCTGTTGAATCGACGTAAGCATCAGCTTCTGCAATGATTTCTGCAACTCTTTGCCACTGGGTCGGACTTCCAACAACCCAAAAATAACCATATGTCTGTATTATAAGGGTAAAGATAAAGATAGAGGAAAATGTAGAAGATTTTCTAAATAACTGATGGAGTACTTGTAGCATTCCTGCCACTCATCCTTATTCATAAACATATGACTTCGAGGTATTTTAACCTTAACTCTCATCACGAAGTAGACATAACTCAGAATGACATATTATTTCTTGGAAAAGACGGAGTTCAACATACAGTTTTTGGTCAATTTTTTGGAGGAAAAATACGATAGGGACAAGTTGGTCGATTAAATCTCCACCATATTGGTTCAGAGATGGGGGTAATTCAGAGTTCTCTCTAGATGAAATAAATTGATTTGTTATTAGAATAGGGATCTTTGCCTGACGAGCAATCGTTTTTAAATCGAGAAGATGGGCAAAAATCTTCTTTTTCCAGAATTTTGAGTTATTATGAAAGTATTCATAACACGCTAGTGGTGGACCAAAAACAGAATCTAAAATAATCAAATCGTAATAAAACTCGCAATTCTCAAGTAAATTTCGAAAGAAGACAATTTGTTCGAGTAAGCTTGATGGTTGGAATATAGTAAGCTGATCTAGTTGTTCATTTGGATGGGAAAGGAGTTTTCGTAGATTGTTAATTCTAAAATTTCCTCCAAAATCACTATAGAAGATTAGAGCGTCAGGTTCATGTGTTAATAATTTGCGAATAGCATTTATACAAAACCAGGTTTTTCCTACTCCAGAATCACCTAAACACATCTGAAGCTGATAGGGAAGGAGGCCCCCTAAAAATTCATCAAGAAGAGGGATGTCTAGTCGTACAGCCTTCTGTTTACTCCATCTGGATAGCATCTCTTGGAGGGGAGTTAATTGGAATAACACTACTTCATTGACTCCACTTGTATGATATTTACCTGTGTTTGTGGAAGTTTTAAGTCGTCCATAATCAAGATTACTATGGTTTTTTTCATCAGTTCTTGAAATCGGATATGAAGATCTGGCGGAATTGAATAATAGGGAGGAATATTGACGATGAGAGTTGAAAAACCCCATTGAAAAATGGTAAGTAAGACTCTGGATTTTAGTAGTTGATCTAGACTCTCAAGATCTGTTATCTCTAAAAAATAACATTGGTCAGATAATTTGTGATTGCGTAAGATTTGCACGATGTGTAGAACTGGAATGGCACGGTATTCAACCCAGATAATTTTCGGTTTCAGTAAATGGATATGCTCTTTGAGTAGTGAATCAAGTACCTCTAAATATCTCCCCACAAACACAGTTGGCTTTGTTAGTAGTGAATTAGATATCAAATCATTCACAGTTTCGTCTGTTTTTGAGGATCAATGATATTTTTTTCCC
>JBHLPQ010000082.1:0-15851 GCA_048939265.1 Promethearchaeota archaeon | reverse complement strand
TCCTCGGAGCTTTCAGGTGTTGGAATTTTATCTGTTGTAGTCATGTTCTTAAACCTCCTTAAGCAACTCTTTATAGATAAACGTTGGACTGAAAGGAATGGTAGTGGGAATTAGAATACCAGTAACTTCAAATCCAAGATGGCGAAATCGCTCAACTTCACGGATAACCATTCCATAATTCATCTCACTAACAATAATTTTTTTCACCCCAAGGCTACCAAGTCTCTTCATTAAATCCTCAGGGAAAGGCCAAAGCGTTCTCAACCGAACTAAGCCGACTTTATGTCCTTCTTTGCGCGCTCTCTCCACAGCTTCAGGTACACTCCGTGAATTTATTCCATAAGATAATATGACTGTTTCAGCATCTTCTAAATGCTGCTCTTCCCATGGTACATATTTATTAATATCAGATTGTGCGATTCTAATCTTATCACAAAGACGTTTAACGAGTGATATTGCTGCCTCTGGTGTCATATCTGGAGTGCCTGTTATATCATGAGTAAGACCTGTCACATAAAAATTGTAATCACTTCCAGCAGTAGCCATTCCAGGTACAAGATCTTCATCAAATACTTCGAATGGTTGATAATCTTCAGGGGGTACTTGAGGCCCTTTTCTATTTATAATCTCAAAATCCGTATGGTAACGAACAGGTTCCATCATCTGCCCAACAATACCATCTGATGCAACGATCACAGGTGTTCTGTACTTTTCTGCCAAATTAAACGCGTAAATCCCAAAATCATACATCTCTTGAACTGACGCTGGAGTTAAGACAATAACCTCATAGTCACCATGAGATGCAAATCTCACTTGCA
This sequence comes from Promethearchaeota archaeon, assembly GCA_048939265.1. Classification (GTDB taxonomy): domain Archaea; phylum Asgardarchaeota; class Heimdallarchaeia; order Hodarchaeales; family Hodarchaeaceae; genus Hodarchaeum. The sequence goes on along the minus strand of JBHLPQ010000082.1, from coordinate 15,033 downwards.
TTACATCAGATTGTGAGGCCTTAGTAGGTTGTCCAGTACTAGGACCACCCCTCATAATGGTCACTATAACCAGTGGAGCCTCTAACATCACTCCGAGACCAACTGTTTCAGCCATAAGTGAAAACCCTGGGCCTGAAGTTGCGGTCATTGCTTTTGCACCAGCAAAAGACGCACCAACAACTGCAACAATGGATGCAAGTTCATCCTCCATTTGGATAAACTTCCCACCAACCTGAGGTAATCGCCTAGACATATAAGCAGCAATTTCTGAAGAAGGAGTGATGGGGTATCCACCAAAGAATCTACATCCAGCTGCAATGGCACCTTCAGCTACCGCATAATTACCAGTAGTTAATATTAGCTTCCCATTGCGATCTTTACTCATGATTTCTCCTCCTGTAGTAATTGTATTTCGGTTACAAATATTGAGACGGAGGGGCAGATTCGCTCACATTGCTGACACCCAGCGCATTCATCTGGTTTAACCGCGATTACAGGATGTAACATTCTGGAATTGTAAGCCTCCATATCAATTTCCAATACATCAGTTGGACAGAATTCCACACATAATTCACACCCATCACACTGTTCAGTTAGTATTGTCACAACATACTCCTTATCAGTAGATGGAGGAGGTAGTATGGGCTTCCGTTGGCTTCTTAACATTTTATTTCCTCTTTGAGAAGTTTAAACTTCCAATCAATATTCTTCTTTGTTGTGCTTCAATTTCATGACTAGGCTTTTAACTTTCTTTTTTATTTCGTTGATTAGTTTTCACTTTATAGTTACTTCTTAATCACAGTCTTTGTAAAGTAAAATTATCTCATATCAATTCTCTTGTATTTTTTCAATTGTTAATTATTATTTCTGAGTCATTCTCCACAATAAGAACAATTAACCGATTTTATTCGTTACTATTCTTGGTCTAGGATTTGATTAAGAATGCTTGTAATCTTAATATCTGTAAAAATTAATACCTTGACAAAATAGCCAGAGTTTCATTGAGTCGATAAGCAGAATAACATCTCTTACAGTTTTAATTTATTAAAGCTGATACTTATTTATATTAATTATTCTACGCTGTTCAAAATTAAACAATTGTTATCTAAGCGTGTTTATACAATTCTATAGATATAGAAATCTTAAATCTTCCTTTCCTCCTCTTTCTGTTATCTGTTTCTCAGTCTTCGGTTATCAACATATTTTTTTGGAAAAATCCTTGTTTGAGTACTAAAAAAAGTCATCATTCCTTCCCTTGCAAGTGTTCAATTATTTGAAAGGGAGTCTCAAGATTCGAAGTAAAGAAAAAAAAGATATAGTGGGGGAGTTTCCCTACTTCAAGATTGGAAATTTCTCCACAAAAGAAAGATTTGACCACTTTTCGCCTAGACCGAGGTAATTTCCAACTGGTATAATTATAAAAAATAACAGTATGAGAATATAGATAATATGTTCATCAATCAAGGGATTGAATACCATCGTACCTTGAGCAGGAGCAATAATCCACTCTGAAAGATATACTGAAGCCAGAAAAATTATTGTAGAGATACTTGAAAGCCTTACTAGAACACCAGACATAAGACCGATACCTGCTAGCAAAAGCATCCCCATATAGGCAATATCTACAAGTTGATAGGCATTTCCTAAGACATCAGAAAAAAGGAAAGCAAATGGACTATTCTGATTAACACCATAGAAATTGAGAAATCCTTGTGTGGGTGATGAACCTGCAAGCCACGAGTTTTCAGGCGTCGTTGCAAATCCTAATCCAAACATTTTATCTAAGAATGGCCACAGGAATATAAAACCCATAGCAATTCTTAATACACCAAGAGTAATTTGATCTAAGTTATTTTTTTCAAATTTTGTGTTCAATTTATGTCCCTCTAATTGGATAATAAGTTCAGTTAACAATTGTTAATCAAATTTTAATTAATAATATGGTGCGATATTCGGAAGCCTTAATAGAAATCAAATATCATATTCATACTGGATATTATGCAAAAAAACGATAACTATTCGTTTTCAAGTGCGAGAAAAGGTAGAATCTTATTTTCAATTGGTTTTACATTCGTACTTCCAATCTGTATTCTATTATTTCCAATCCTAACAGTAATTTTTAATTTTCTTTATTTTCCTTTCACTCTAATTCATGAACTAGGACATCTCTTGGTAATAACTCTTTTTCTTCCAACCCTAGAACCTCAATTAGAATTCCATCTTCTTGATGGTGAATTCTGTTGTGCCTGCATGATTGATGATGAATTCCCTCTTTGTTGGCAAACGATTATTGCCATGCTTGCTGGATCTTTCTCGGTTATGATTTTTGTTATTCTTTCTATTCTCTCCTTGTATCGGATGAAATCCAGAATACATTATGAAGCTGGCAAGTATTATCTTATTTTTGGCCTTTTCGCTGATCTTCCCAACCTTCTCCCGATCCTCCCCACATCTTTAGGCCACATTACAGACGGTTTTGCGATATCAACATGTCTTTACCAAATGGGTTATATGCTCCCTATATCGAGCATGTTGTCAAATATCTTTTCTCTTTTTTCTATTGTTATGATCCTTACTTCTTTCTTCTTTCTCGGATCATTTCTTTACAATTTAGGAGAATTTACTTATATTAAATTCGGGAAAGATGGTAGAGAAAAACCCGTTTCATAACTGGTCAAAAAATGTTAATGTGTCTTTTAACGTTTTTACTTAATTCGAAAAAAGAACAAACATACTTAATAAAGAAAAAAAGAATCTTAAAGAGTGTTCAGAACTGAACATTTATAATAAGAGATAAAGAATGACTCAATTTCTTTAAGATACGTCTGAGTTGATAGTTATGGGAAAAACAGAAGAGAATTTAATGGCAGCTTTTGCAGGTGAAAGTCAAGCCAATCGAAAATATTTAGCATATGCGATAAAGGCAGAAAAAGATGGATTTAGTCAAATAGGACGTCTTTTTCGTGCAGTCGCTCATGCAGAAACTGTACATGCACACAATCATTTTCGCGTTTATGGCGGAATAAACACAACACTTGAGAACATCAAAGCAGCAATGGAAGGAGAACATTATGAATTCACAAAAATGTATCCTGACTTCTTGGAAGACGCTAAGGAAGAAAATAAAAAAGCTGCGGAGCGCACATTTGACTTTGCTAATCAAGTAGAACAAATACACCACGATTTGTATTCACGTGCGTTGAAAGCAGTTGAAGCTGGAGAAGATCTTCTACAAAAGCCAATCTATGTGTGTGAAGTGTGCGGGTATACAGTTGAGGATGAACTTCCAGACACATGTCCTGTCTGCGGTACCTCTCATGGTAGATTTTCTAAGATAGACTGAAATTCATTTCTACTATCTATTTTCTATCCATTTTTTTCTTGACACAAGGTGATAATGAATTGACATTTGGGAATTTAGTTCAGAAAAGAAGAGCATATAGAGCATTAGAACCAGTCGAAATAACTCAAGAATTAATTGAAGAGACAGCGCGTATAGCTCAATTAGCTCCCTCGTGCTTTAACAATCAACCTTGGAGATATATCTTTGTTTATGAAAAAGAAATCCTCAAAAAATTGCAAAATGAGTGTCTAACAAAAGGGAATCAATGGGCTAAAACTGCCAGCATGCTAATTGTAGTATTTTCAAAAGTAGACTTAGATTGTGTTATAGGAGATCGTCAGTATTATCTTTTTGATTCAGGAATGGCAACAGCATACCTGATTTTATACTTAACTGATCAAGGTTTAGTTGCACATCCAATAGCAGGTTTCAATCCAATAAAAGTCAAGGAACTGTTAGAAATTCCTGATGAAATGCATCTAATAACCCTAATTATCGTTGGAAAAAAAACAAACATAATTCCAGACTTTTTTAAAGACCATCAAAAAAAGAGTGAGGTAACTCGTCCTCCACGTAAACCATTAAATGAGTTTGCTTACGTGAATAAGTATACCAAAAACTGATAGAAGTAATTTTTTTAATAATATTCAATTTTATCAAAGTATTTTTTGGGAGCTTTACACCAAGGACAAACCCAATCGTCTGGAAGTTCATCAAATGGGATTCCTTTAGATTCCTCGTCATAGGTGTATCCACACATCCTACATTCCCATATTGCCATTTTCTTCACCATAATATGACTGAGAGTATTGATGATCAAAAATTCTGGAGTGAGGATGTAGTATCAAATATGAATTATCTATCATTTGGATCATCTGTAGGGAAGTGTAACGAAATTCATATTGAAAAAAATATATTCCTATGAATCATTGTCTATTTGAAAGGGATACAGAATCTAATCAAAAGACGCTGATACAAGTGATGAATAAATGAAAATTACTGCTTTATTAGACGTCTTAAAAAGAAAAAAACAATCCGAACCTATTAGTTTAGAATACATTATCATCTGTCAAGATTCAGGACAACCAATCTATACAAAATGTTGGGGGAATGTCTGCGGGATGTTAGGTAAGAAAGCTGAACTAATGACTGCATTTTTAGCAGCTATATCCACAATGCCACGAATGTTTGCAGAATCGGATAACAAGGTTCATAGTATGAATATAGGATCATTAAAGTTATTATTCTTTTACACAAAGTCAGAGAATATCATATGTCTGGCATTCCCAGAGAATCATGTTAATAAAAGTACAATGAAAGCAATAAATAATCTATTCCAAGAAATTACTCAGTTATTAGAAGAGAGTTTCCTAGAGACACCCTGGGATCGATTAAACGATCCAAAAGTCAAAGAATTTGAAAAAGAATTACTAAAAAAAGTGATTCATCCATGGTTTTATGATGTCTACCCCAGTCATGACAATAATCACGAAGAAAATTGTCCAGTATGTATGCCAATGGTTCTACAGGCATGTTCCTAATTTCATTAACAAAAAATGCAGACTCATCAATATTATTAAGATTGTATCAAATGAAGTGTAGAATGTATGAAACTCAAATCTGTATTAAATTTGTTTAAGAAAAAAAAACGATCTCAAGGAATTGTCTTAGAGTACCTTATCATATATCAAGATTCGGGACAGCCAATCTATTCTAGATGTTGGGGGAATGTTTGCGGATTATTAGGAAAAAAAGACGAATTATTAACAGCTTTTCTAGCAGCTGTATCCACGATGCCAGGGATGTTTGCTGAGTCAGACACAAAAGTTCATAGTATGAGTATTGGCTCTATAAAGCTATTATTTTATTATACGAAAGCAGATGATATAATTTGTGCCGCCTTTAAGAGGGAAGATGTCAATCCTGAATCAATGGAATTAATAAAAAATCTCTTCAACGAAATTTCTTATTTATTAGATGTGAAATATCAAGAAACTCCTTGGGATAAATTAAGCGACCCCAAAGTCCTATCATTTCAAAAGGAATTACTTTCGAATATTGTTTACCCATGGTTTCATGTTGCCTCACCGATGGATGGTGATCCACACGAAGAGGATTGTCCTCTTTGTATGCCAACCATACAAAGTATGGATAAAAAGCTCCCATTCTGGGATAAAGTCAAGAGTAGTTATACTACAGTATCTCAGCCAATATCACAAGTTGAAACACAAGAGGGACCTCTAAAAATCGGTGATGATGCTCCTGACTTCATTGCGAAAACAGACAGAAATGATACAGTAAGGCTTTCTGATTATCGAAACAAGAATAGTGTTGTACTCTATTTTTACCCAAAAGCGAACACTCCTGGTTGCACGATTGAAGCACAAGGTTTTCGTGATGCCTACCATGAGCTTAAAGATCTTAATGTAGAAGTCATAGGAATTTCTACTGATGATAAACCTGATCTTCAGGCTTTTAGAAAAGACCAAAAATTGATATTTCCATTAATATCAGATCTAAAAAAAGATATCACAACAAAATACGGTTGCTTCAATGATAAATGGGGAATGGCAAACAGGATAACCTTTTTGATCGATAAACAAGGAAAAATCAGAAATATTTGGAATTTAACAGGGAAATATGCTCAAGCTAAACTGGCTGAACATGCTCTCGAGATAAAACAATCAATCAAAAATTCAAATTGAGAAGGTGTCATATCTTTGGTAAGATTAACTAATGATTTTGATGTCATAGTTGTTGGAGGGGGACCCGCTGGTCTTTCTGCTGGAATTATTTCCTCATTAAAGGGATTAATCACAGCTGTCTTTGAAGGGGGAACATGGGGAGGATTATTAAGTACTATCTACCCTAAAAAGAAAATTTACAATTATCCTGGGACACCCCGTATCCGTGCAGAACATCTCGTTTCAGAGTGGGTTCGTCAAGCTGCAGATCACGGAGTTCACCTTATTAAAGAGCGAGTAGCAAGGATTTATGAGAATCTTCAGGTAGAAACTTCCGAGGGAGCGATCTATCAAGCAAAAGCGGTTATCATTGCTACAGGAATGAAACCGAATGAACTTGGGATTCCTGGTGAAGCTAAGCTGTCTAAGAAGGACAGAGGAGTATACCCTTATGTGACTGAACCAGAAATCTTTTATAACCGTCGTGTACTAGTTGTGGGGGGTGGAGATACCGCTATTGACGCGGTTATCGATTTACACAATATTGCAAAGAAAATCTATCTAGCACATCGTCGGAGTGATTTCAGAGCTTCAGAATCAAACTTGGAATTAGTAAGAAAGAAAAATATGGCCGAGATCCTAACAAATGTAACTATAAAAGAGATTCTTGGCCAACGCAAAGTAGAAGGCGCAATCCTAGAGAATGTGGATACTCAAGAAGAAAATCAACTAAACGTTGAGAAGATCATCCTCGCGGTAGGGTTAAAGCCAAATATCGAAATTTTTGACGATCTTGGTCTTGAATTCCAAGGAAAGTTCCTTAAAACTGATGAAATCCAGCGTACAAATATTGAAGGAGTTTTTGCCGCTGGAGACATTGTTACTCCTTACCAGCTAGCTACTTTAGCTGCTGCTCAAGGAGCTTTAGCAGCCCATGGTGCTTATCTTTATATACGTGATCCATACTGGAAACAGGAACACATTAAATCGAAAAAAGAAATTAAACAGCAGATTGTTTAAATTCTTTATTAAAAAGGATTATTTATCATCGAGGAAGGACATTGAAGTTTGTTATTATTGGTGCTAATCCAAAGTGTAAATGAAAGATGATAATTATCTTTTAAAATATTCATGTTTCTTCTCAAAAAATTTGACAAACTCTCTAAGTAACCGCCCTTCTTCTGAAGAAAATGTTTTATCTTCCTTTGAAACCTTTTTGATCGCAGGAAGATAACTATTTAGAAATGTTTCATTAGTTATTCGCTCCGTTTCACCCAATTTACCTGATCCTCGGGCTAAAGTGAAAGATTTGTAAATTAATTCCTTATTTTTCCCAATCTGATTTAATATGTTTTTTTCTTCTTTTGATATTGTATTTTCCTTAAGAATAGAACCTTTAAATCCATCTAGTACCTTATCGAAACCCCCTAGGCTAGGATGTAACTCAACTATATAGTGTAAAATATCTCGAATGTTGAGTACTCGAATCGGATCATCTTGGATGATTGCATATGAGTACCCCTGAACCTCCATCATATGAAGTGCATAGGCTACAGAATCACTTTTCTTGAGGACAACAGGATGGCTTAACATTGCTTCTTTAATTGGTTTTCCGATATCTATGGGTGATTCATTACATACTCTTCGAAGAAGAGACCTTTCAGTGAAAATCCCTTCAATTGATCCATCTGATCCAATGATAACCACTGAGCATTTCCTATTGTCAATCATCAATTCAATTACTTCTTTAACAGGCATTTCAGGGGACACTTTGAGAGCTAGAGATTCCTCTCCTCCAACTTCCTTTAAACAATCCTCTAATATTGCTTTTTCGATTCTCGAATCTGTTGATGGCTTTTTTTCTTCGATAACAATATCACTGTTACAATTAGAACAGTAATATGATCCAGGTAAATTTTCATGTCCACAAACAGTACATCGTATCATTTCTGTATCATTCCTTCAAGTAACAGTCCAAGTTTCTCCTGCGTTTAGTAATTCCTGGAGGGATTTAGTTCGAGCCTCTTTTGCTGATACCATTGATTGTTCTAACATATCATCATATGTCTCCTTTTGTATCGCTCTAAATACACCAACTGGTTCAGGAAATTTTGGATGGCGCATTCGTGATAAAAAGAATGCCAAAGTAGGTTCAATGGCATATTCATCATGATGAAGCAAATCTTTCTCTGTAAATCCTGCTTCCTTGAAATTAATGGCTTTGGGGGTTAAACCATGAAGAAAAATCCCTTTCTCACGATCTCGGCCGAAAACCATTGGCTTATTGTGTTCCAGTTCTAGGATATTATCATATCGTAATTCTTTGTCAGTTGCAAATTTAAAAGCCCCATCATTAAATATCAGACAATTTTGATAGATTTCAATAAATGCAGTCCCCTTATGATCTGCAGCTCGGCGAAGCACCTCCCGCATATGATCTCCATAGGAATAGACTGTTCTAGCAATGAATGTTGCCTCAGCACCAAGAGCCCATGAGATAGGATTTACAGGATAATCAAAAGATCCAGTTGGGGAGGATTTTGTTCGTTTTCCAAAAATTGAAGTGGGAGAGTATTGTCCTTTTGTCAAACCATATATCTGATTGTTAAAGAGAAGAATTTTGATATTTACATTTCTCCGCATTGCATGCATTAAATGGTTTCCTCCAATACTTAATCCATCCCCATCCCCAGTTACAACCCAGACAGAAAGGTCAGGCCGACTGCATTTAAGTCCTGTAGCAATTGCTGGAGCTCTGCCATGAATAGTATTCATCCCATAGGTGTTCATATAATAAGGAAATCGGGAACTACATCCTATTCCACTAATAAAAACAATATTCTCCTTGGGTATGTTTAATGTCGGTAAAGTTTTCTTAATATTAGCTAAGATACTATAATCACCACAACCAGGACACCAACGAACATCAAGATCCGTTGCAAAGTCTTTTGGCGCTAGAACCTGTTCTGACTTTTTCATTTTATCATTCTACTCCTAGAATATTTGCAATCCTATTTTGTATCTCCCGCACTTGGATAGGTCTTCCCTGCACTTTTGTTAAACTAATTGTTTCAATTGAATACCTTGCTTGAACTAGGAATTGTAATTGCCCTAGATTCATTTCAGGAATTAAGATCTTTTCATAAGACCGCAGAATTTCTTCTAAATTCTGAGGAAATGGATTCAGGTATTTCAAGTTCGCATTTGCAACACTAAAGCCTTGTTTCCTCATATTTTCTGCTGCGGTATGAGCTGCTCCGTATGTAGAACCCCAGCTGAGTACTAATACGCTCCCTTTTTCTGGACCTTCTACTTTTTGCATCGGAATGTCGTTTGTGATTCTTTTAATTTTCTCAGCTCTTACTTTGACCATTTTTTCGTGATTTAAAGGATCGTAACTAACATTACCAGTGTTTTCCTCTTTTTCAAGCCCCCCAGTACGATACTCTAACCCCTTTATGCCTGGGATTGCCCAGGGTCTAGCTAAATCCTCATCACGAATATAAGGATAGTATTCTTCCGTATCTCCCAGGATCTCTTCTGTAGGATGGTTTATCTCAATTTCGTGATATTGAGTTAAATCAGGGATTTTCCAAGGATCTATGTTATTAGCTACAAATCCATCGCTAAGGATAACAACTGGGGTCATATATTTAGTGGCAAGTCTTACTGCCTCAATAGCAGTATCAAAACAATCCCCTGGGGTTTGGGGAGCAATCACTGGTAGAGGAGACTCCCCATTTCGGCCAAAAAGTGCTTGTAATAAATCAGCTTGTTCAGGTTTTGTTGGCATACCTGTACTAGGACCTGCTCTCTGGACATTAATAACTACAAGGGGTAATTCAGTAATCACTGCAAGACCTAAGGCTTCTGTCATTAAGGCAAATCCTGGTCCTGAGGTACCTGCAACTCCAATAACTCCTCCAAATGAGGCACCAATAGCTGAACCAATAGCAGCGATCTCATCCTCAGCTTGAAAAACCCGAATCCCGAATCCTTTATGCTTCACTAGCTCATGTAGAAGATCACTCGCAGGAGTTATTGGATAAGCACCATAAAATAATTCTTTTTTTGCGAGGTGAGCTGCTGCTATTAAACCTAGACTCAATGCTTCATTTCCTGAGATATACTTATAGATTCCTGGTTCCATTTTGGCTGGGGGAACATGATATTGAACTGGAAAGAGCTCAGTGGTTTCTCCAAAATGGTAACCAGCTTTTAATGTCTTGATATTCGCTCTTACTATTGGAGGACGGTGTTTGAATTTTTCTTCAATCCATTCAATAGTTGGCGTAAGGGGACGATCAAAAAGCCATGATATTAAACCAAGGGCAAAGAAATTCTTTGTTAAATCAACTTGTTTGAAAGCTAATCCCTCAGATTCTACCGCTTTTTGATTTAACTTTGTAATGCTAACAGGATAAACGCGATAATTCCGTAAGGAATCATCATCCAAAGGATTTTGGAGATATCCTGCTTTTTTCAAGTTTTTATCTGTAAAGGTGTCTTGATTTATAATCAAAATACCGCTTGGTTTAAGATCAGCTATATTGACTCGTAATGCAGCAGGATTCATCACTACTAAAGCATCTAGATCGTCCCCTGGAGTCGAGATGACTTTGGAAGAAAAATGAATTTGAAACCCTGATACTCCTGCAAGGGTACCAGCTGGTGCTCGAATTTCTCCTGGAAAATCAGGGAAAGTAGAAATGTCATTACCGTAAATTACTGATGCTGTGGTGAATTTCAATCCAGCTAGTTGCATACCGTCTCCGCTGTCTCCCGCAAGTCGAATCACAACATGATCTAAAGTTGAAACTTCTTTCTGTAAGGATTTCCTCTCCTCTGGGAGTATTTCTTCCATAAAAAATCACCATAATTCAAAAAATCGAATTAAGCTCCTTCTCTCTTTTTTTGTTCTGGTTGATCTGGAATAAGTGTATAAATACTTTCAGCAAAATAATCAACTAAATACGATACAAAATCTCTGACAGAAACAACACCTATCACTTTTCCCTGAGCGATGATTGGCATGTGCATGAAATTATTCTTATTCATCGTCATTACAAGTTTAGATATTGGTTCACAACGATCCATACAGCACTCTAATTCCGTTGCCATAATTGTTCCAATTGAATCTTCTTCATTTAGAGTACTGTCGTTTACCCATCGTACAATGCGCTGTTCTGTTACAATCCCCTTGAATCTTCCTTGATCATTCAAAATACAAACGTAATCTATTTCCTTTTCTAACATTGAGATTATGGCATCTCGAATAGTTGCTGATTCGGGTAATACATTCAGTTGTTTTCGAATCAAACGTTCACAATGATCCTTACGAAATAAATTAAGTATTGAATCTCCATATTCCATAATTAAACCACATCGGTACTATTGACTCATATTTAAAACTAAATATTGTAATATGCCACCACTCTTGTAGTATTCAATTTCAATATCCGAATCTAATCGCACAGTGACAAGGAATTCGATAGTGGAATTATCTGGTTTACGTGCGATTACTTTGAGTTTCATCTTTGGAGTTATTCCTTCACTTAATCCAACGATGTCAAATTTTTCACTCCCAGTTAACCCAAGTTCTCGCCATCCTTGATTTTCTTCAAATTCCAAAGGAAGAACACCCATTCCTATTAGATTACTTCGGTGTATTCTTTCGAAAGATTTAGCAATTATCGCCTTAGTTCCTAGTAAGGCAGGCCCCTTAGCAGCCCAATCCCTCGAACTTCCCACACCATAAAGATTTGAACCCAGAATTATTGTAGGGATATTTTCTTGGTTATACATCATTGCTGCATCATAAACACTTGTCACTTCATTAGTAGGATGATATTTGGTCCACCATCCTTCTTTTTGTGGAGTAAGTTGGTTTCTAACCCGCACATTACCGAAAGTTCCTCGCATCATAATTTCATGATTCCCTCTTCGACTGCCATATGTATTAAATTCTGGTTCAGGAATTTTCTTGTCTAATAAATATCTTCCTGCAGGGCTTTCTGTCGCAATAGCGCCTGCGGGAGAAATATGATCTGTTGACACCTTATCATCCAACAACATCAATACATTAGCACCCTTGATATCCTCGGGCCCTTTAGGGTCAGCGGAGAAGAATTTTTTATTAAAGAATGGGGGTTTTTTGATATATGTTGAAACAGGATCCCATTCAAAAAGAGTTGTAGTAGGAGCTTTTAATTTTCGCCAATTAGGATCCCCTTCTGTTATCTTTGCATATTCTTTCTTATAAATATCTGCTGAAATGCACTGGTTGATAGCTTCTTGTATTTCTTCCTGATTAGGCCAAATATCTTTCAGATATACAGCCTTACCATTTGGGGTGTAACCAATAGGGTCAGTTGTGATATCTATATCAATGGTTCCTGCCAAAGCGTATGCTACAACTAATATAGGAGACGCTAAGAAGTTTCCACGAGTCAATTGGTGAATTCGTCCGCCATAATTACGATTTCCACTTAGAATAGAAGTGACATACAAATCCTTTCCCTTTATTGCTTCTTCAATTTCTGTTCTTAATGGCCCACTATTTCCAATGCATGTTGTACAACCATATCCAACAAGATGGAATCCTAATGCTTCAAGGTATGGAGAGAGACCAAGGTCATCTAGATAATCTGTTACGACCTTAGAGCCTGGTGCTAGACTAGTTTTGATAAAAGGCTTCACTCGCAATCCTAAATTAACTGATTTTTTTGCTAAAATTCCTGCCCCAACCATAACTGATGGATTCGATGTATTTGTGCAAGATGTTATTGCTGCAATAACTAGATCTCCCTCTTTGATGGGCCAGGATATCCCATCTAGATTGACATCCACTGTCAGCCTTTCTCTCCCTCGAGCTCTCGTGTGTTCATCCAAAAACTTGTTTAATCGAGGCTTAGCTTCTGAGATAACAACTTGCTCTTCTGGATTTAATGGACCAGCTATAGATGACTGGATTTCACTCAAATCGACCTCAATAACCTCGGTAAAAGTTGGATCAGAGGTATCAGGAAAACGAAAGAGTTTATTTTTCTTTGCATAGTTTTCGATGAATTTAATATGATCAGGATCTCTTCCACTTAATTTAAGATAAGAAATAGTTTGATCATCAATTGGGAAGAATCCGATAGTTATAGCTTGTTCTGGGGACATGTTTGAAAGAGTGGCACGATCAGGAACAGTCAAACTAGCAACTCCTGGTCCAAAGTATTCTACAAATCGGCCCACCAGGCTTCTCTTACGAAGAATTTCAGTTATGGTCAGGACTAGATCAGTCGCGGTTGTCCCTTCAGGTAGAGAACCTGTTAATTTAATACCTATAACTTCTGGAAGTGGCATATAATACGGTTGGCCTAGCATTACTGCTTCCGCTTCTATCCCACCAACTCCCCAACCTATTACTGCCACACCATTCACCATAGGAGTATGAGAATCGGTTCCCACACATGTGTCTGGGACTGCAGTTTTTTCCCCTTTAAAGTCTCTAATATCAACAACTGAAGCTAAATATTCTAGATTCACCTGATGACAAATCCCAGACCCCGTAGGTACAATTCTTGTATTATCAAAAGAATTCTGAGCCCATTTTATTAACGTATAACGCTCGCTATTTCTTTCATATTCTTTCTCTAGATTCAAAGGATAAGCATTATGAACGCCAAAAAAGTCTACTTGAACACTGTGATCAATGACTAGGTCTGTAGGGATCAAGGGGTTTATTTTTGTAGGATCTCTACCCAATTCATGGACTGCATCTCGAATCGCTGCTATATCCACAATTAATGGCACACCTGTAAGATCTTGTAAAAGGACACGAGAGGGCATGTACGGAATTGTTTGTCCTGCTGATTGAGGCCAATTCGCAATAGTATTCACATGATCCAGAGTGACAAGTTTACCATCATAATTACGTAAACTATTCTCAAGAAGTATCCGAATCGAAAAAGGTAGTTTATCAAGATGAATATCACTGATCTTTTGGAGTGTTGGCAAGCTGTAAACTATACACTCACCTAAACCTAAATCTTCTTTTAATTTAGATTTGTCGATAATATCTTCATTTATTTCTTTCATAATGGTAAAACTGGAAATTACAAATTTAAGATTTTAGATAGTTTTTTTCGTAATATTAGTTGCATGAAAGATACGAATCCTTACTTCAACTTATCAAATAATAATGCCTCCTATGATTGAGGTTCCACTTAATATAAATATATGAAAAGATTCACTTAAAAAAAAGGTGATTACATTGAACAACCTATCAATAGAGAGTACTCTGTTATTAAATAATGGAATAAAAATTCCATGGGTTGGGTTAGGAGTTTATCGTAGTCCTCCAGGTAGTGTTACTAGAAAAGCAGTATTAACCGCATTAGAAGCTGGATATCGGCATATCGATACTGCAAAAATATACAGGAACGAAGCTGATGTGGGTAATGCTATTAGAGAGAGTGGTCTTCCTAGAGATAACGTTTTTGTGACCACAAAACTTTGGAATAGTGATCATGGTTTTGATTCTACAATAAAAGCTTGTAATGAAAGCCTTAGAAAACTCAAATTTGACTATATTGACTTATATTTGGTTCATTGGCCTGTTGAAGGAAAAAGATTAGACACCTGGAGGGCTATGGAAACCTTACTTGAGGAAGGAAAAGTCCGTTCTATTGGTGTAAGTAACTATATGAAGAGACATTTGACTGAATTGCTAGATAACTGTAGAATAAAACCTGCTGTAAACCAGATCGAAATATCTGCATATAATTATCTTTATCGAGAAGAAATAATTGACTTTTGTCAATCTAATGAAATTGCTTTAGAAGCATATTCTCCCCTCACAAAAGCAAGGAAGTTGAATGATCCAAAACTAATCCAAGTTGCGGAACGATACTCCAAGACTCCCGCGCAAGTGTTAATTCGGTATATTTTACAACAGAAGATCATTGTACTTCCGAAGTCAATAAATCCTGATAGAATTCATGAAAATGCTGACGT
>JBHLPQ010000233.1:0-5362 GCA_048939265.1 Promethearchaeota archaeon | reverse complement strand
ACACCTACAGATGGATCTGGAATTCCTAAATCACCTGAGCTCGTTTTGATGATTAGTTCAAAATCGTGTGCAACTCCGTCGATCATTACTCCATCGCCATCATTTATTTCCGCAACAGCCATTTCGACCCCATTTTTCAAGTCAAGCCCAGGAG
The DNA here is from genome assembly GCA_048939265.1 of Promethearchaeota archaeon. Classification (GTDB taxonomy): domain Archaea; phylum Asgardarchaeota; class Heimdallarchaeia; order Hodarchaeales; family Hodarchaeaceae; genus Hodarchaeum. The sequence goes on along the minus strand of JBHLPQ010000233.1, from coordinate 5,208 downwards.
TTATCGTCAACGGACCAAGAGCCCCAATTTTTATGGTCGGTCTTGGTTGGTAAATCCTTCCTTTTGGAAGGCTTATTATAAGTGAAAAGGTTATTATAAGAATCATTACAATAAAGAATCCAGTCTTCATTCCTTTCATTTCTAATTTCTTCTCTCCTTTGAATTCTCCTTCCATTTCAATAGAACTTCATCTTTATTAGGTTTTCGTGAATCAGATTGAAGTTAGTAAAATACTCAAATCCATACTAATGATTTATTTGAACGGTGCATTTCTGTTTGTTAAACAACCAATCAAAGAGAAAGTCTATTTTATTATGTTACGGGCAATTCGGGGTAGAAAATGTCTCTTTTCAGAAAAACTAAAGATTTAGATGACGATAAGGATCCGTGTAAAAATTATCATGTACTCTGTGGCATTGAGGAAGAGTTTCTTATTATCAATAAAGATGGGACATTGGTAAATGCTGCTGATGAATTAATGGTAAGAGCTGCAGAGATTTTGGAACGGAATCCCAATAGATTAGACTTTCTTCAGTTAAAAATACGAGGGTTAGATGCTGAACCATCACCAAGTCAAATTGAATACGTTACTCTTCCGTTGCCTCCTAAGGATATCGCTGAGGCAATGAAATCGGGTAGGAAATTGCTTGCTGATGCGGCAACGCAATTAGGGTATAGAATACTCTCTCAGAGTTTGCATCCCATTCAAAGTGATCCAAACCCGATGTGTGGTACCCATATTAATGTTTCAGCTCAAACAGGGGGCTTGATGCAAGCAGAAGAGTTAGCTGCTGTTCATGATTATCTCTGGAATTACCTTCCTGAATTAATCGCACTATCCGCAAACTCACCTATTTTTCAAGGATCTCGGACGAATATCGCAAGTAATCGCATTAGCAATTCGACTGTTCTCAAACCAAATGGGCCATCTCGTATTCAGATTCCAAAACGAAATGCTGCCTTAGTTCCCATGCAATATTACGGTCGTATGCGATACACCTTACGCATAGCTGGTGAAAACGTAAAAAAAGTGATAACTAACCCCAGAGGAGAGAGATTAGTAGATATCACACCTAGAGGGCCTTTAACAAATATAGGTGAGGATGAAGACTCTGCTCTGACCACAAATCGAGTGGAAGTGAGAATTTTTGATGTGCAACAAGATTTTGATCACCTATTAGATATCGTATACCTTTGTTGTGCCTCCGCGCTCCACGCGATATATCTTTATACAACAGGAGAAATCATTCCTGATTCTCATCACACAGCTAATGTAGAACGAGCAGTTTATAATGGTGTTGATGCTCGTTTTATACGTAATACATCTAAGGGAGAGGAGTCATTACAAGAAAGTGTAACTCGCTGGGTCAATGATACAAAAAAATATCAAGAAATACTTGGAATAAAGATTCAAAAACTCCCTACTATTAGAACTAACTATAGACAAGGGGAATTGGAAGTAAAAGTTGCGACACGAGAAATTGAAGAACTTCGACAACAGGGTAGAGTGTATGCAGTTGTACAGCTGAATAAATCTCGAACAATTACTGGGCCACGAGGAAGAAAGTATGGTATTTCTCGTGGGACTCAGGTTCAAGGGAAACTATCTGTAGATTTTCAGCTCACCTATCAAGAGGAAGAAAATATAGTTACTAACTTCCAAGACATTAAGATATCAAATATTCTTGACGTCCAAGGGATTAGAATCCCACTAGGCAAAGAAGATCGTATTCTAGTTGCATTGAGTAGATCTGATTATTTATCCCGAAGTCTTTTCGGGGGTTTCGGATTCTAGAAAGCCAAAACGTTTAGTATGGAGAAGGCTTTAGAATGAGAGAGAATCAAAAAGAAGTTTGCGACCGGTTATTCACTTATGGGACTTTACAATCTGGATATAGTCGAAATTATCTTATACAGGGATTGGATTTTAAAGAAGCTGTTTTATCAGGGTATCGCAAAATCTCTCCTCCTGAGCTGGGTTTTCCTTTCATAATTCAAGATCAAGAATCAACAGTTTCAGGAGAAATTTACTTTCGACTAACTCAAGCTCATTGGAGTCAGATTGATTTGATTGAGGGTGAAGGTTCTTTATATCATAGGATTCTTGTAGAAGTGAAAACTATTCCCGAGGGAATTCAGTTCTCAGCTTTTACTTATTACCCCTCGATAGGACTTATTGAGCAATATAGCGAGAAATAAACAATGTGTCGTTTGTTGGGACTTTGGGCAAAGCAGGAGCAAAAAAAATCTAATAGACATTTGCTAGAATATTGGCTTAAAGCTTGGTTAGATTCAACGAAAAAAGATCACTATCTCAACCAAGTATATGGTGTTCCAAAAGGGAAGTGCGTTCATAAAGATGGATGGGGGTTAGTGACGCTTGGTACTGATCATAATGGTAGTATAAAATGGGAACATAAAACCCAAGACCTAAACCCTGCTTTTTCTTATAGAAAAAATAGTCTTGCTCGAATGGTCATTGGTTCTCCTTTTCTCAATTCAACCCATCAGATCCTATCTGCTCACGCACGAAGAGCCAGCGCCACAATGCCAGTAACATTCCAACAGGTACAACCTTTACTGATTCATGAGGCTAAAAATTCAAGAAAGATATTTCTTAGCCACAATGGTACTCTTAATTCCAATATTCTCATCGATTTGCTAGGTGTTGAATCACCCCAATTTCGTGCGAAAGATTTCTCGGATACTCAATTTTTAAGTTGGTATATCAACCGAAAACTTGAGCATAGATCCATCAAAATCAGTATTGATGACTTTTGGAAACCATTTTTCCAAGAAGTAATAGATAAACATGATGAGGAAAACATAAATTACCAAATGCAACTAATCCTGATTGATACTGACGAACATCCCCAATTAATCATATGCTCTGCCTTAAGTGAACAATCAGAAGCTTACATGCCCTATTATCGATTGTTTATTGGAAAGTACGAGAATTTTCGGGTGGTATGCTCCTCTACAATTGTCGATAAATATAAAAACAAGCATGAAACTTCTGAATGGTCATTAGATCCTATAGAAAACAAGACACTAATCCAGCTTACTTCAGAGGAAGAATTTTTCTACAAGTTTAGATAGTATTTTTCCTATTCTGGAAACCTTTTCATCCGTTTTCTTATTAAATAGAGTCCATAATTAACCATTCTAGGAACATTATAGTCTAACCCAGTAAGAATATAAATCAAACCAGCACGACAATACAGAAATTTCATCCTATATTTCAGTCGCCCATCCTTGAGACCGTTATAATTATCAAACAAATGATTTAGAAAGAATTCACCTTCATCAAAAAATATAAAGTCTCCTGCTGGATCATACACCCCTGTCTCTTCAAAATCGATTATTCCAGTCACTTCAAATGATGTTGGATCAACAAGGATATTGGTTGTATCAAAGTCTCCGTGAACAACACATGGAATAAAATCAAAATTTTTACTCTCATCCAAAAATTCATGAAATATCTGAGCCACCCATTTCTTTTGTTTAGTATCCATTAAGTAGTATGCCTTTTCTTGTACTATTTTTAAATAATTTTGCCAATATAATTGATATTGAGAGGGATTAAAGTCTTGTCCACTTTTCCAAGTCGTACACACTTTCTGGTACACTTTTCGTGAATGAAGTTGTGAAAGAAACTCTCCAAGCAAAATAGCAATACTTTTTTGATCATTTTTTGTGGTTCTGTCGAAACATCTGGAAAGTGAAATGCCATTGATTTTTTTATACCCCACAAAGGGATTATTTGGATCAGGAGAGACGTAGATGGGTTTAGGAATTTGTAAAGAAATATTCTCACGGATTAAATCCAGGAGTTGTACTTCTCGCTGGATTAACTCAAGCCCTTTCTCACCAAAGAACGTTTTATCAGGAAATCGAAAAATATACTCCCTTTTAATCTCGAATACATTATAGCTTCCATGATAACGAAATTTGATTTCTTGTGCCTTGATATCTGGGAAAAAAATCCCAATTAACCTCATTATTTTTGGTACAGAGATATCTGGTGGATTATTCTCCTCGTAAAACATGATAAAGACCTTTAGGAAGTGTGTAATTTTTATGCAGAAACTTTCTCTACAAATAATGATTATTCGTTGTTCTAAAGAATATAAGTATGAACCTATTCTGACTGGTTTCACTATCTTTAAATATCAATTGGAGGATTCTCCTTTATTGTTCCAATGAACAGCTTAAAATCATTATTCCTCTGTTTATTCTTACTAATATCGATTGTTTGGATTGTAAATTATGAGGATCAAACCAGAGTGTATGTTCTTGATCCACTTAAACTTCTTGAAAGTAAATCGAACTTTTCACACAGAAGTACAAGAATTACGCATGCACCTATTTTTATCTCTGGTGATGAGGATTTTATCACTCAAGTAACTGCAGAGTACTGGCCTGGAGAAGGGACAATAGCTAATCCATTTATAATCGAAGGGTACACCATTTCAGCAGCAGAAGGGCCACTGATATCTATCAGTGACACTATTTTCTACTTTAACATTCGAAATAATCTGCTTAATGGATCAAACGCTGCGACAGAAGGCATACATTTCTCTAATGTTCATCATGGTACAATTGAGAACAACATCATTTGTAATAATGCTGCAATAGATGGAGGAATTGTTTTCGAATTCTCATCCTCATATAATTTGATTATCAATAATTCTATTTTTGGTAACCAAATGGGCATGAATATTAGGGGACAGCATAATCGTATTATCAATAATAGTGTTTATCAAAATGGGATGGCCATTTGGCTAAATACTGACACGTTCAATTCTACAGTAGTTGGGAATACCATTTACAACAATACTGGCTCAGGAATACAGCTTGAGCAATCACATTCTAATTTCATTTGTAAGAACACAATTTATGGGAGTAAAGTGAATGGGATTGACTTCATCCACTCCTTAGGGAATGTGATCGAGAATAACACCATTTCCAATACTGTATTGGGGATTTCTTTGTGGGAGTCCTCACAGAACAATGTTTCGTCCAATCTTGTGTTTAACAATATGGGAGGAATTAGTCTATATTACTCAACAGATAATTCATTCTGGAATAATACAGCACAAGAGAATCACAATTTGGGAGTGGATTTAGAAATGTCTTCCCATAATAACACATTTTTCACAAATAAGATCCTTAAAAACGGAATCGTAGGTGGTATTCTCTTCGATT
>JBHLPQ010000081.1:0-16044 GCA_048939265.1 Promethearchaeota archaeon | reverse complement strand
AATAAACCCCCTTTATACTATCCAATCCAAGCAACAAAACGTTTAATTCAAGTTCTTCGCAAACTAACAAAGTTACTTATTGTCATTGGAGGATTTGGGTTTTCTATTTTTCCAGAAAAGCTAACGAATTACCTCAAACCTGATTATGGCGTGGTTGGAGGACCTGATGCTTTTTTTGAGCATTTCGAAGATGTCTTTAACAATCAGAGACTGAATCAGATTGCAAATCTCATTTATTTACAAGCAGATACCCTCCAAAAGGGGCCTTCTCAGTTCTTTCCTCCTGCTTCCCGTCAAGAATGGACAGACGAGATCATAAAAGAACGAGAGGCATTCAATTCCAAGTTTTCAGAGGAGCCTATAGATCTTACCGTTCCCATAGAAGTGTCTCGAGGATGCCCAAAGAGTTGTTTAATTTGCTCTGAGCCTCTAGTTAAGGGAAAAAAGGTACGATACCGGGATTTAGATGTAATTGAAGATGAAATCAACTTTCTTAGAAAATATCAGCTAAATGAATTGTTCTTCATCTGTTCTGAAATTAATGCTGGTGGTAATGAGTTTGTTAAAACCCTTTCAGATCGGATGATTGAAATAAACGAAGAGCGTGAGGATCATGAAAAAGTCTCTTGGTATGGGCTGCATCTTTCGACTTTCTCAGCTAATGAATTACAACATATCAGAAAAGCGGGGTATCTTGGGACTTTCAATCCCCTTCCTAATGTTTCTCTTGATGATCACAATCTTGTAGCAAACAGAGTTCCTCTAAGGAGTGATCATATCATTAATTATTTCACCCAGGCTAAAAAAGTGGTCAAAGAAGAGTACAGGCGCACTGGAGAGAAGTTTTATCCCTTGGAGGAACGAATATTCAGAGCTCCCCAATCTATGAACTCGAGTGATTTTGTGAAATCTTGGAATATCTTTCTTGGCAACATTGATGCTACTCCTGAGACGATCCGTGTCACCCTCAAACGTGCTGATCATGCTGGACTTGCCCAAATCTTTGATTCGTGTTATGTTAATAAAGCGACCAGAATTTATGATTTTATGCAATTATCAGAAGAAGTGTTACAACATACTTGGTCTTCAGTCAATGGAGTAATTAAAAATTCTTATAATGAACTCTATCCTTCGTTTACATTTCCTCCAGCCCTTTTACATCACTTTGGGGATGCAAAGATTTTAGACGAGTTCTTTACATTAGTTGGAGATACGTATCTTTCACGTAAACATCTTTTCAAAAAAGATTGGAATAGGTTTCTAGCTTCCAATCTTGATCCCAATACCTTTTTTTCTTGGTGGACTTCCGCAATAAAATCTGACCTAACTTTCGATAGCTTTACTGCGATACCTGAGGTTCTGAAATTCTTGATTTTTTTGAAAAATCATTCTTCCATAGATAACATCAAACTCCTCTTCAACCCAACATCTGATAAAAAGAACCTAATGAATTTTGCAGCTCACATGGCGATTCACTTTATGTTATTTTCTCAAGAACCAAAGCTGATCCCTGTCATGCAATTTCTTGGCTTGCCTTCGAGTCTCAAAGCCACTCTGAATCTTTCCCCGTACAAATTTGCAGTGAGACTCTTTAAACTTCATTCTGATAAAATAATCTTACTTGAATCTATAATGGATGGTCCTTTTGACCCAACCTTAGCAGAATTCTTTGTCGAATATCTGATATTTCTTAACAACACTCCACTCAGTCCCAAATATCAGGTATTTTTTAGTTAATCGATTTATCCAACTTTTTTACCAATATAATTAATCTCACCAAGTATAAATTTTAATTTCCCTTTTTCATATCGATAAAGCAGACTCTTGTCTTTGTGAAGAAGCTCAAAATCCCTGAAATACACATCAGCCTCGTTGTCTCCATGGAATGAATGGAGGGCGGTTTCATTGTCCCCAATAGGTAACGCGTATTCTCCATCACCTATTTTCTCTCCTCTATCACCTATTTCTGAATCTTCCGATCCAAAATTAACGTAAAGCAGTCCATTTGGGGTTAGAACTCTCTCCATTTCTTTCATAGCTATTGTGATGTCTTTCTTCGACAGGTGCATAATGGTATTGTAAGAATACACAAAGGGAAAACTCTCATCTTCAAACTCTAGCTTTTTTATATCACCTAGTTTGATGTTTAAATCGATATTCAGATTATAATGTTTACAGAATTCTTCTGCATTCTTGATTGAATGCTTACTATTATCTATTCCAAAAGTTTCATAGCCATATTGATAGAATAAGTATAGAGGTGGTTGTTGTCCGCCAGCTCCGCAATCTAATATCTTTCTTTCCATGTTTGAATTGTTACAGTACCGTAAGAATTCATATAATGGTGTAGCTCTGGAAACAAATTCCATTTTTATTCCCTTTTAGAATTCAAATCACAATTTAGTTAGCTAGTTCTCAACTTTGTCCATAACTTCCTGGGGTAAATGTAAGGCAAATTTACAAACAGAGTCCCCTTTTAGAACTGATTCAACCAGTTCCACTTTCACAGGTTGATCTAAGACCGCTTCCCAGAAGTTTTTGTAATACCCACCACTACAATTACAAAATATTGGATCCACTGGTGAATCTTCTATTAAAAATCCCTCTCTAACCCAAGGACAGTGGCAATAGTAATACCTCCTTTTCTGTTCGTCTGTTTCATTGAGATACTGTTTCGTCATGTAAGGGATTTTAGTGATTAGGACTTTGTTTCCGTCCCGAATGCCAGCTTCAGTCAGTCCTTCTTGATTCTTTACGTACTCGAGCACAGTGGCGTCAATCTCCTGGGTAAAGAATAATGCCCTCGTATCGTGATGTTTTTGTAACGTATTGAGGAAGTCTTGGCGCTTTATCTCCAAGAATTCGTCAATATCTTTTACTTCGAGATATTTTTCTCTCGCTGATTTGTAAGAGTCTGTATATTTGTCTCTAAGACCATTTGCCAAAAATTCTGTACACTTTCTTCGATCAATAGTCTCTAAGAATCTGTTTAATACTTCCTTCGTTATTTTAGGTTTTTTCTTTGGATGGACTCCTAGGGGAACTTTTATGTCTTCAAAAATGGTATCACGTATCTCCATCCCAAATTCGTCTGTGAGACGTTGAGAAAAATTTGTCATAACCTCCCTTCCATCGATAACTTCCATTGCAGCAACGATTAATAATTTATTGTCCTTGTAATACCCGTAACGTAGAATATGTATGTAATTATTCCACGTATTTTTATTATTCTTGATTAAATAAGCCGAGAAGTCTTGGAAATCATCATAGGTTGCCTCATCGATTGATCTGGAGATAAATTTACTAAATTCTTCGATGATGGCTATAGCTTCAGAGATTGTTTCATCAAGTTTTTTTTCAACAAGATACGCCTTAAAACCTTCTAGATCCATTAAAACACCCAATTACTGAGGCATGCTTCAATTTATAAACCAAATGTTCTAGGCAGTAATTCTTTTGAGAAAAATATTCACGAATCTTAATAATAACGATAGATCTAGGTAAAAGGAATGACGATAGAATAGGAAAAAGCTTCACCGAACGTGTACGTAAGAAAGAAGAAATAGAGTGGATTCCCTTTGGATACCGAACCAGAATTTGATTATCTCCTATGTTTGAATATTTGTGGAGACGAAGGAGTTGGAAAATATAGTTTACGTCGCCAGTACATGGGAACTTATGTTGGTAGATATCATTATGGTTGCTACGTTGGTCATCCACTTTATAGAATTGAAAAAGGGGGATTTGACTCTGGTTTTCCTTATGTTCGAAAGATAGAGGGAAAAAGATTCACTCTATTCGTGAAGAATATCTTTGACACGCCAAGGTTTAAACAAACTACCCAGAAGCTGCAAAAACTGTACTATCACGGTACCCATGGCGTCTTCATTTTATTTGATTTAACTGATATTTTATCTTTTAACAATGTACGATGGTGGATTGATAATCTCTTAAGCCACTTAGGCCAACGAAGAGTTCCTATCACTATTATAGGGAATAAGAGGGACTTGTATGAAGCTGCATCCGAACCTGTAAGTATGAAACAAATTGGAGCTCTGCTGGTCGAACTCAAAGAAAAATTTACGTTTCCAGTCCTATATCAAGAAACAGACTGTAAATCTGGTGATAGGGTGGAAGAAGTTTTCAACAGTCTGGTAACTGTCTGTATTAACTGGGTAAAAGAAGGTAAGAAGAATATTAACTCCAAATAATGATTTCAATCTTTTCTTAATAAATGAATGGAATACCAATATCCTCGAGGTCTTTTCGGATTTTTTGATAAAGACTCAAGTATTCCTCAGAGGGTTTAACCTTCTGGACATTATAGCATTCCCTGAAGTTCTTTCCAAGGGGAGCATCTTCGATATTCTCTTCATAGGTTTTAAGAAGAGATAGCGTAAGCTCATTGGCATCCCCACGAGAAATATTATTAACTGCAGCTCCTGATCCAACTTCAGCTGCTATACGGGCTTCCATAGGAGTGGCATAATTCTTATGTCGATTTTTAGCTACGGCCATTTCCCACAAATTACTACCAGAAACAACAGAAACCAACCCATGAGTTGCTGCTTCTCGTAAAACCATGTCCGTACACGGACCAGCCGCTGCAAATCCGTTAGACATCGATACAAAGTTACTATTTCGTGTTAATGCCTGATAAGTCGTGGAAATTACCCATAATAACTCCCGCATGGTATTGCAGGTATGTTTTAAGTGAAAAGGGAAGTAATTCATGAAGTGAGCCTGATTGACCAGGAGCCCCATCAAATGATACGCCACCCCGACTATTGCGGTCCCTTCTGGGCCACCCGCGTATCCTCCCAGGATTGGTCCTGCCAAACAACCTACATAACATCCGTATGTATGAAAATGTACCATTTTATTTAGGAGGGAATTGTTAATTTTAAGTTCCGTAATACAGGCGACAAAACGACCGTCAGTTAATCGTTCTCCCCACTCAACATTACTTGCTGCAATCTGGGCAGCATCAGATTCTGCTGTTCCTACACTTTTCAGAAAGATACCAGGTCGCCCGACTCTTCTAGCGGCTTCTCGGAACATCATGGCATGTGCAACCGATCCTTTCACTTCTGACGGATACCCTGATCGTATGGGCATTCCCTCTATCTCATCAAGGATTGGAGCACACACTCCATTTGCTAATGGTTCTTGTAAATAAGCTATTGACATAGGGACAAAGAGATCCTCATCACATGTTATATCGGGGGAGAATAGGCAAAATGGGCGTCGGGGATCTTCGATTTTTCTCGAAGTGATCTCCTTTGAATCTCGCCCAAAACCCAAGGTAAATCGTCCTGGAAAGTTTCCTAGTGCTTCCTTCAATTCCTCCTCTGTGAATATGATTCTTCGATGTGTATCTGTATTTAAAGAGCCTATTTCAAGGTACAAATCTATAGCTGCTTTCCATATGTTGTCAGCTAAGTTATTATCTTGTGGAACAGGTGTTGTTGGATCAAAAGAAATGCCATATTCCTTGATTACCCTTTTAAGTCCACGAACTAGGAGTTTTAGGTCATAGTCTTTTTCGAGACATACAGGACCATTCTCAGATCTTTCTATCACTTCGTTAATCCTGTAGGGAGGGGTGACCATATTATCCCGCCTTTTCTTCAAGAAGTTCAGTGGCGAGCTTAGCAGCTTGGACAGCTGTTTCTGCCCATCCATCGGCTCCGATTTCTTGCTGCCAACTCGCTGTCGTAGGGGCACCTCCAACGATCACGATATAATCATCACGTTTCTCTAGTGCTTTTAGTAATTCAATCACTTCCTTCTGTGACACCATAGTGGTCGTCATTAGAGCACTAAGTGCGATAATATCCGCCCCTACCTCTCCTGCCTTCTCAATAAATTGCATTGAAGGTACATCCTTTCCCAGATCGAATACTTCAAACCCCGAGACTTCCAACATTATCTTCACGATATTTTTCCCAATTTCATGAATATCTCCATGTACAGTTCCTAGTACAACCTTTCCCTTTGTTACAGAACGTTCTGCAGTGGATTGAATATGTTTCGTGAGGACAGAAGTCGCAGCTTGCATTACTTCTGCCGCTCCCATAAGTTCCGGGAGAAAGATATCCATTTTATCAAATTTATCTCCAATTATCTCCATCGTTGGACTTAATACTTCATCAATCACTTTTAATGGATCAACTTGAGCCTCTATGAGTTCTTGAGCGATTTCTGCGGCTTTTTTAGGTTCGTATTCCTCTAATGTTTTCTTTAGTGCTTCAAATAGACTCTCTACTGTCATTTTTAATCACCTTAAACCATTACAAATCCAATGAATAATTAATCTAAAGAAGTTTGCTTCAGTAAGTATGGAACCTCAATTGCCAATTTCAGAGATCCTTGTAAGAATAAGACTTTTTAAGGTTTGAAAATCCTTATCCCTTGGACTTAAAAATGGACATTCTTCCGTTAGCAGCAGAATCGCTGGGTACAAGAGGAATGTGTATTTTCGTAAAAACTGAAGATCAGAACATTTTAGTAGATCCATCTGTGTCATTAGGCCCCTTAAGATATGGATTAAGACCTCATTTACAGGAGATAGCTGCTTCTTACTTATCTCGACAACTGATCTTGGAAGCCGTGAAAAAGTCCACGATTATAATCCAAACCCATTATCATGGTGATCATTTTTCATTAGGGATCGATAGGCCCTATGAATTTACAAATAAGCGCGTTCAAAACAAAATTTATGGAAATCCCGAAGTAATAGTCCTCGCTAAAAACCCCAAGAAGAAAATTAACTATAATCAGAAAAAACGAGCTTATTGGTTGTGGAAAAAGAAAGATATCAAACTGTATTCAGCAGATAATAAACAATTTTTATATGGTAAGACACAATTTAAATTTTCTCCTCCGATACCTCATGGCTCTGAAGGCTCCCCTTCGGGGTGGGTACTGTCAGTTTTCATTGAAGATTCGCAAGATTCTATTCTTATCACTTCTGATGTCCATGGACTCGCAAACGATGCTGCACTAAATTTTATCTTAGAAAACGAAACAAATCATTTAATTCTGGATGGTCCCTCCACCTATCATCCGAAACAAACCAAAGATGAAACAACCACCGCATTTAGTAGAATGAAAAAAATCACAAATGATCATTTTTATCTTGATCATCATTTCCTACGAGACAAGAATTGGCCAAGCATTTTAAAAGAACACAATTTAGCTGAGATAGCATTTCCCCTTTCTAATTTTATAATAGATCAACCATTATGTCTAGAGAGCATCAGAGATGAACTCCACAAGAAAGAACCTATGGAAGATAACTTTTACGCCTTGTTCCATGAACATAAGGATGTTACATTGAATTTGATTAAAGATACTGCCGTTCGACTACCTTTTACCGATCTTGAAAAGCAGCTGTAAGAGTCTTCTTAATTTTAGCCATTTTCCCAATTATCTATCGGGTAATTTCCGTAGATTGACTTTCGGAAGTTAATAAAAAAAGAAAAGAAAAGGGGGATTACGCAGAGGCAGCAGCTACTGCCAGATCCGCTTGGATCAAGCCCGCTCCTGTTGCATCACTATCCCATTCGACATTTCTCCAACCCCATCCAAGGAAAACGTCACCATCGTATATAGTGTCTACGATATCCATGTTTCCTGGTTGAATCTGAAGGGCGGTTGATTTCATGATCGATTCAATCTCCGCTTGTGTCAAAGTTGGATCTGCCTCCAACATAAGGGCAGCGATCCCTGAAACATGGGGAGCAGACATACTTGTTCCACCAACGTAATAGAAGTTCCCTGGGTTCCATCCTCGTACAGCACCCCAACTATTTGACCACCAAGGAAGGTGTGAGTACCCTGGAGTACCAGGATAGGGGCCCCGTACCCAACTACCGGGTGCTAAGACATCTAATTCTTGGGGACCTTCTGGGTGATCTGGGATTTCTCGACTACTGAAGTCTGTCACGTAGACATTGTTAGCTAAATCTGCGCCTTCAACCAAATCTATATAGTCATTATAGATGCTTTGTAACCACCATTGGCGGTTCCTTTGATCTAATTCTGGGCTATAAGAATTCACATATCCAAATTCATCGGGATCAGGACCATTACCTTCATCATCAGGCAATCCAGGCCACCACCATTCATATCTCCAGCCGACAGCACCTACAGAGATAACCTCAGGGTAAGCACCAGGCCATCCCATCCCAGCGGAGCCTTCATTCCCCGCAGAAGCGACAACAATGACGCCATTTGCTATAGCATTGGCAATTGCGGTTTCAGAATAGTCATCTGGAAGAGGGCCACCTAGACTCATAGAGATAATCACTGGACCATCAAGTGTAGGCGCTAAATCGGCAATATATTGAATACCAGCAGCTACCATACGATCAGTACCAAACACGACATTCTGAGCAGGAATCCTATTACCCTCGTCATCTTCATATCCAGGAATTTGATAATCGGTGAGAACCTTAACAGGAATGATTTTCACATTTGGTGCAATGCCCCGCACCATAATGGGGGGGACATTATATCCAAATGATTCATCGACCATGGTGTCATAGAAATACCCAATGATTGTACTGGTAACATGTGTTCCGTGACATGTTCCTCTACTACCAAAGAAGGTTGTGGTGTGTACTTCTTCAGTTGTGTAAACAAAATCGTTAAGTTCACGATCCCATCTCAACGCTTCTTGGAAACCAATGCCATACTCAGTGGCAATTCTCTCTTCTGGAAAGTAATCTTCCCAGTTTGGAGCTAAGCCCGTGTCCAAAACAGCAATATATACATTCTGCCCTGTTTCTGTGACTTGCTCAACATTCACCATATCAGAGTCCCAGGTCGGATACCCGCTCTCCGTGGTGACTTCGTCCACAAATGGGTTTCCTCCTTTACTAGGAATAGTAAAAGTCATTAAGAACCCAATAAACAATAATACTAAGATTTTCTTCTTAGAAAGAGTCATTTTCATGTTTCTCCAATAGATGGATTATTTTTTCATCACATCTTGAGAATAGGAAACCTCACTGCAGCATATATATCGCAATTCAGGAACACTTTTTTGGGGGGTCAAAGATACATCAATAAAAATAGCTTCAGCAAAATGATTTTATTATCGAGAATTATCCTTTGACGCAACAGCACTCCGTAGGTATGCCGAGAAAACGATAATGAGGATCAGAACAACATTAACAACCCAATTATGAAGTAGAGCATCTAAACTGATGGATAAAAGGCACCAGCTAATGGGAATGAGGCTATTGGCTAAGAACCTCAGTGGTGTCGGCATGGTCGGGAAGAGGGTATACCGCAACAGAATAGGAATGAACAAACAGGGGACTAGGGGGAGAATAGTAAGTGCCCACCTCGTATTGAGCCCAAAGAGCATGTAAAGACTTGCAATAAGAATTGCACACGCCGTCCCAAGAAACAAACCATAACACCCGGTGCAAAAATATTTGTTGGCAATTTTAAATTCGTGGCCTTGGATAATGAGGTGTTTAGGATGATGTGAATGGTGAATGGTAAGCCATCGAAGCCGAGTGGAAAAGGACTTCGCAGCACCGTCCATGGCTTGACAGGGGGAGGTCTTACCACCAGATTTCGTCAATCGTACCCCAGAAAGACTTACTGTAAGAACACTTGATCCAAAGATGGTTAAGAGTATTGGCCCCTTTGGGTCAAAAGCTTGAAACATACCCACTAAGATGGCCATAACTAGTGTTAGTATTATTGGGCTTAAGAGAAGGGAGGCTTTGATGAACGATGTGAAGATACTTGTTGATGACGAACAAGCATTCTGACACATTTGGTTACAAGCATCTTGACACATCTGGTCACAGGCTTCTTGGCACATACTAGAACAAGCCTGTTCACAGTTCTCAGAGCAACTTTGAGAACATTGCGCCACATACTGGTCACAATTTCTTTCACAGGTTTCAGAACAGGATTCATAACAGGATTGGCCAACCTGTGTACAGATATAATCCAAACAGGGCTCTTCAGAACTAGACATTGCAGTAACCTACCCAAATAAGTTAGCTAATTAGATCCCCTACCTTCTCCTAGTATTTAAAGATTAGCTCTACACTAAATCAAGAACTCTTTTTAGCTTACTCATCCCCCCCTAAAAGCCTAAACGGCATTATGTGTATTGCTGGAGTAACTTAACTCGATCTTCAAGGAGGAGTATCTCAACCTTCAAGAGGATCTCGGATATTTCTGTACCCGAAATATGTTTAGGATGAAATTTGACAGAAATTAACTATTTCGTGAGATGGGTGCTGTTCAGTTCCAATGATGGTCACTTTGCTTCCGAAAAAACTAGTAGATGGGTAAGGTCTTTGGAAAGATCCAAAATCAATGAAAAGAGAAGAAAAAAAGAAGACAAGGATATGAATTGATAAAAACAATTGCAACAATGAAAGAAGGAAGGAAACAAAAGAAATAGAAGCAACTAGAAGGCGAAATTATTTTGTATTAAGCAAGAAAAAAAGCTCTATCTGAATGAGGAATGTTTATAAACTGTTGATGAACTGTTGATGTTGATCGTCAGCAACACGAATATGTTGCTTACAACTACGAGCTTCGTAATTCTTCTGCTGTAACGATCAGTAATACCCTCTCCCTTGTCGTAGGTGTAAAATAATGGCAGCTATTGATTCAAACAAAGTTGTTGAAAGTGAACAGCCTAATGAAGATAACATTCAGGTGACTCACCTTCCTAAATCTGCCCAAGAGGTCTTTTTTCTCCTCCAAATTAATGGAGCACTCAAACCTCGCGAGATTGGGAAATATACTGACCTATCCAATCGTACCATTCGGTATGCCTTGCGGATATTGATGGACGACAATAAAGTTCGTCGGGTTCCTGACCTTTCCGACCTTCGCTCGCATTTCTATGCGATCAATTAGAGTGGTTCATGTTGAGGTCATGAGTCTTTATTTTAGACCTCAACTTTCGAGTAATAAATTTTCGTCGGCATAAGCCATTATTTATCTGGAGTATGAAGATGATGTGTTAACCATCTAACTATGGAGCAGTTCCTCCCTCCTTTTGGCGCAATCAAAAGCTTAAAATAAATTCTTGATTTTAATTTAAAATTAGGTTGATTTTATCATCAACACATCTGTCAACATAATCAACAGATAAACGGGATCATTTTGGGTTCTTCTGGTGAGCACAACAAGCAAAACGAAAAAAATTCCACCAAACTCATTATTCAAGACTTAACCCAAGAAATTCCGAAGCTTATCCAACAAAGTTTCCAAGGGGTGCAGAAGGAAATTCGAATTCTTCAAAATACGACAAAGGACCTTCATCTGATGATCAGAGGAATGGACAGCGAACTACAAGAGCTGAAAAAGGTTACTAAACGAATTAGCCATAGGATTGACGCTATCGATGTTGGTGTTGGAGTCAAAAAAGCTCCTAAACCCCAAATCAAAGAGATTTCTACAGGATTAGATTACCTCACACAGATCCCGCAGCATTTACGGGACACGTTCGGAGCGATACTTAAACGAGACGCTGGAGCAACTGCACTGGAAATTTCTCTTGAAACCGGTAAGAGCCGTTCCCTTGAATCGGACTATTTGAACCAGTTGGTCGATCGTGGTTACGTTACTAAAGTAAGAGATGGAAAAAAAGTTCTTTTTTCTAAAAGTGGGGAATATGAAGAAGAGGAAGAGGAAATCCTTAAACCCCTTACTCATAATAAATCATTTTTACATCTTCTAAAACAAAAGCAAAATCTTGTAAATAATGCGAATCATTCCCACAAGAAGAAAGCAACCAATATTGTTATCGATGATAAATGAATTAGGTGCTTCTGATGAGAATTATTGCGTTCCATTCATATAAGGGGGGGACTGGTAAGACTCATTTATCCGCTAACCTAGCTACTGTCTTGGCACGGCAAGGTTATAAGACTGCATTACTTGACCTCGATTTTCGCGGTCCTAACCTCCAGACTTTATGTGGTATTGACTCTAAGGTTACTATTAATGATCTTTTATTTGATCCAGATCTCCGAGGTCGGGATTTGCTGGTGTCGTTTGAGGATCAATATAAAATCCCTCTCTATGCCGCCTTTGCATCCACCGACTTCCGGAAAATGAGTGATATCGTTCGTGCTGACAAGAAACAACGCCAACGCTCCTTGAAACGTATCTTACGCCTTCGGGACGAGCTTTCGGAGTCAGGGTTTGATTATACCATTATTGACACCAGTCCAGGCGTTCAGATGGAGAGTATTGACGGCTTAGTGATCAGTGATGCAACATGTCTCGTTTTGAAAGCGGATGATTTTGACATCAGTGGTACTAAGAGTATGGTTGCCCAATTGTATTCACTTCTCGATTCTAAAAATTATGTTGTCTTGAACCGCGTTGTGGCCGAGACCTGTCCACCTGAGCATGGTGTTTGGAGCGAAAAAGACAGGGAATTGGTCAATACATATGAAAAAACAATTACTGAAGAGATGCGGATGGATGTCTTAACCTCGATTCCCTGTTTCTGTGAAGTGGCCCGGGAGGGATCCCGCTCGATATTCTCACTCGACCATCCCGATCATCCCTTCTCCAAGAACATTGAAGTCCTCGCTTCTCGCATTTTAGAAGGTTTTTAACTTTCCAATGGATTTCTCAAATGATTTGTAAGGATTCTTTATTTGGAGCTTATCCGTAAAGCTGCGCTACACAGTTTTTTAACTGCTTATAAACAGAATAATGCCCAATTCCTTCTCCTTGGAGGTAGACCTCACACAAAGATTGATAATACCAGCGCTGCTGCTCGAACGTTGAATTAAACCGTTCCCAGAACTTATCCCCTTGTTCTTTATGATCATTTATTGAATCTCGAATGTTTGACAGCTTATCAGCGCATGAAAGGAGTTTTTCTTCTTGAGTCGCTAATACCAGGTGATCCAGAGTGTGCTGTTTTCGTGCTTTCCAGCTTTTCCTCCGGTCTCCTTTCCTAAGTTCTGCTGGTTCTGTCGCAAAATCAACTAATCGTGCAACTTTTTCTCCAAATTGTTGTTTTACTTCCTCTAGTTCTACATTTTCTTCCTCTATTACATCGTGTAGTAAACCAGCGATTATTACCTCTTCAGACGCATTATTTTTCATCAGTATGGAAGCCACATCGAGTGGATGGGTAATGTATGGAATCTGTGATCCTTTTTGGGTTGTTTTAATATGATGCAATAATGCATACTCGAATGCTTGGATGATTTTTGATTGTTTTTGACTCAATGATCTTCCCTTTCGCACAATAAACACAAATAAATCCCCCTAAATTAAGTCCTCAAGAGATAACAAGTAATGGACTTTCACCTGATTCTGTTGCTCAAATTCTGCTAATTTCTCAGCATCTGGAGTTCGATTTATGACTACTAATAGTGTCTCAACTATCCCTTCATTGTCACGGATGGCTTTTAATAATGGGGTTTTACTTCCCCCAGTGGTTATTACATCATCAACGATTAGAATCCGTTTTTTTGAAATATTCCCCTCAATAAGTTTCTTAGTACCATGTGCTTTAAGCTGTTGTCGGGCCAAATAGAATTCCTTATCTAATTCAAGAGCCAATGCTACCCCTAGGGGAATTCCAGCTAATGGTGGGGCAATAATGCCATCAAAAGGCCCAATATCAGCATTTCTTTTGATATAATCAGCAACTACTTTAATGGTCTTCTTAAATTCTTTTGGGTAGTTGGACAAAACTCGTAAATCAAAATATACTTTCGACATACTTCCATCTTTTAGTAGAAAACTTCCAAACTGAACTACATTTGCTTCTTTGAGGATTGAAATCAATTCTGTTACAGAAGTTGAAGGCAATTGCGCCAGGTTCCTAAACAAACCGTCCTGAGGACATTCGATAACTTGTATCAGCATATCGTTTGAGGTCCTCGTTGTGAGTTACCACTAGAATGGATGTATCTCGTTTTGTGAAGCTTTTGAGAAGTCGCATAATTGATGCAGCATTATCCAAATCCAGATTTCCGGTGGGTTCGTCTGCGAATATGATTCGGGGTTTACCTACAAGTGCACGCGCTATACCAATCCGTTGTTGTTCTCCACCACTCAATTCGTCTGGATAATTGTCAGCTTTATCCCATAGACCGACCTGTTTTAACAAAGAGATCGCCCGTGTCCTAATTTCTCGGCCTTTTACTTTCAGAGGATAAAGTGGAGATTCTATATTCTCCAGGGCTGTCATGATTGGAATAAGTTCCCAGTTTTGAAAGATAAACCCAACGTTTTCTTTGCGAAAGTGAGAGAGCCTTTCCTCATCCCAATCGCCTATATTTTCGTCTTCAAACAGGACTTTTCCTTCTGTGGGTTTATCTAATCCCGATAGGATATTTAAGAGGGTTGATTTACCCGATCCTGAGGGCCCAGTGACCATCACTAATCGGCCCTTGGGTATCTCTAAATCTACGTCATTGACAGCGATTACTACTTCCTTCTTTCCTCGGATGTATTCTTTTGTAAGATTTTTTGCTTCAATTAATGCTCGTGTACTCATTAGTTTTACCTCTCACTTCTGTCTGAATATTTCAATGGGTCTAACGGAAAGAATTCTAAACGTAATCAGGAAGAACCCTGGGACACATGAGATGACTACTGCAGTAAATGAAAATAGAGCTGTCGGGGATAACATTATTAAGTAGAAGTATGAGCCTGTTCGGCTCAGTGGGTTCCATAGATATCCTTGAATAACCAATAATCCTATGATAAATCCAGTTACTGCAACTACTAGGATCTCACTTAACACAACTATTCGAACATTCCATTTAGAGTAACCCATAGCCTTAAGGACGGCAACCTCCCGTCGACGGAACCGTGTGATTATGTAAGAGTAGAGGGTGCTCACCATGAAAGTTCCGACCATCCCAAAAATCAATGATAGAAACGATAAGCTTCGCTCGCCTTCTTTTAGTGATTTTGGGGTGTGATCAACCCCATCATAGCGAGGTAACGCGTCAATGGTTGGAGATAATTCCGCATGGAGTCTATCAACATTATTGTAGACACTTCCACTGAAATAATCACCACTAGCGAGTAGTGATATAGAATGGACATAAATTTGGCTGGGTCCATAATTGAGGTTCTGTGCATTCGTTAAGCGTTCGAATGCATCCTCTGTGATGAAAAACCAGTCAAACCCATCACTAGCAACTGCTGTTGGTTTCTGATAAACACCTGATATTTTTAGATCAAATTCGGAATCATCACTTCTCCCTATCTTAATTGTTGTACCTACCACAGGTTTTGTATAGATGTTTACCCCTCCTTGTGAATCTGCGAGGGTGAGTAAAGCATCCTCAGGAACTAATACATCATTTTCTCCCTTCGGGAAATTACCTGCAACAAGATCAGTGGGAGATATATCATCGAACGCCCACGGATATTTAGGATGCATACTGAAAATTCGTATTTCTCCTCCAAAATTCACATATTTGAAGTATATTACTGCTTTTGCAGATCCACGTGTACTCCCATCTGTCACACCTAAATCGGTTTGAGCGGTTGTAAGCGTGACCGTATCTAAGGTAGCTGTTCTAATGACCACTCCGCCATGGAACAATAATCTTTCCCGAGAGAAATTATCAAAATTATAAAGTAAGATGATAGTAGCCCCCGAGAGGATTCCAAATACCGTTACAAAAGTAAAAAATCGTCTTCGGGAGCGAGTACTGAAGACAATTGATTTCATTAAGAGTTTATACGTTCCCATAATAATGTAGCTCCATTAAGTTATTTTCTGTAGAATGCCTTTTAATCGTAATAGTATCATCCATGTTCTATGAATTGATGCTTTTTAAGTCGCTTTAAAGAGGACTGACACTAGCCTAATCCTTCTTATAATTAATTGATTAGATATAAGGAGGTTACTTAAGGGTAATCTTTTATTCTATCTGCATTCAGTTTCATGTCTATCTCTTTTTTTCTGATCCAATGGAAGGGAAAGTTCCTTAGTTAACCACGCTTTGATTTCTTGCCTCCTTGAAATTACTTCAATAACGGTAATCCATGACATAATGA
>JBHLPQ010000232.1:0-5442 GCA_048939265.1 Promethearchaeota archaeon | reverse complement strand
AAGGTTCTTTCAATCGTTTCTCAACTAAATAACAAAGAACACTTTCTTTCTATTGCTCTTACAATGAATCCGCCTCAAAACATTTATCTCTCCAAAAAAATACATAGATATCTTGAAAAAACATATCATATGAGGTTTTCAACCCGTTTAATAAATAGTCCCGTTCTTGATGTAATGTATGCATCATTAAAAGGAAAGGAAGCTACTGACCTCTCTAAATGGTGTCTAAATGTTTTTTCAAGGTGGACACAACTTTTTTTCAACTGTGATTGTCCAGAAAATCCCTATTGTCTTCATGGCCAAGAAAATATTGGAAGATTTATTATTAATGAACGATTAAACCAAAAAAGTATTAATCAAATCTCTGCAACTCTAGCACGTCTGGAGCTTCTTCTCTATCCTGGTGATGTCTTATCCTTTCTTAATGGATTAATCCATGAATTGGAAGGTATTCAACGAATTGCACGCGCAGAAAAAAGGGTCAAAATAGATAAAATGATTGCTATATTAATTGAGAAGATTGAGACTCCTCTTCCAGCTAATTAAAATAATTTACTTTTCATCCATGTTCGTTAAAGAGGCTTTTCTATGAGACGTCACTAAGATACCTAATCCTGCAAAGGCAACGAGAAAACCGACAATATAAAAAATAGCTGATGCCACAGTACTCATTGTACCGCCAGATCCGGCGATTATTAATCCAATAATGATTAAAATTGCTCCGATTATCCGATTATCCATTGTACATACCTCTCTTATCTGAAAAATAATTTTTTCTAATTTCTGATATTTTTGGTTTCCTTCTCTATTTCTTCATTAACTAGTTTTCTAATCAAATTTGTATAGTGCTGTAATTTGTGTGTGGTAGTAGCTTCAGCACGGATGGATATCACTGCTTCAGTACCACTTTCACGAACTAAAATCCAACCATCTTTAAATTCTGCTCTGATTCCATCAATAGTTATGGATTTTTGGGCATCATCTTGTAATTGAGCTTTGAGATTTGAAACCACTTTTGATTTAACCTCTTCTTGGCAGGATATTCTAATCTCTTCCGTAGAAGGATATTGTGGAAGAGTTTTTACTATTTCAGAAAAAGCTTGATCCTTTTCTGATATTATTTCCAACATTCTTAAAGCTGAATATATTGCATCATCAAAGCCATAATAATCTGCTCCGAAATAATAATGACCACTCAGTTCTCCTGCAAAAATCGCTCCAGTCTTCAAAAGCCCCTCGTGAATCCAAGAGTGACCTACTCGTGTGAAATTAATTTCTGCGCCAAGTTCTGAAAGATATTCAAAGGTAGCTCTAGAGGTTTTGATATCCACCATCATTTTAGATTTTGGATATTTTTGCAATAAGAATTCACCAAATAGCATTATTATTTGATCAGGATGGATTATATTCCCTTGGTCGTCTACAAAACCCACTCTGTCACCATCAGCATCAAATCCTATTCCAATATCATATTTTCCATGTAATATTGCATCTTGTATAAATTTTAGGCTTGAAGCTTTGACTGGATCAGGAATCATCACTGGAAAATGGCCATCAGGTTCGGGATGAAACGCTTGTACGTGCATATTTTGAGATTTTAATAATTCAATTATTGGATAACAAGTTCCATTTCCAATTTCTAAAACTAGATTCAAGGAAGTTTTTGGTTGGAAGTTTTTTTTCTGAAATTGCCAATATTGTCTTGTATTAATCTCAGTCATACAAGAAGGAGAACCATATTCAGTTTTAGCAGCTATAGTGAAATTTTCTTCAACCATTCTTTTTATTTGAGAAAAAAGATTATCAAAATGAAAAGAAACTCCTTCCTTATTACAGACCTTGATTCCGTTGTAATCAATTGGGTTATGACTAGCTGTTACCATTATTCCTCCATCGATCTGGGGATTTTTGGCAGCCAAAAAGTAGATTGTTGGAGTTGTACAAACACCTACGTCTTTTACATTACATCCAGCTTCCATTAAACCAGTAGATAATGCTGATTTAATAATCGGAGTCGAGAGACGGACGTCTCCTCCAATAACGATGGTTTTGTCTTGACCAAAGAAGGTTCCAAACGCCTGACCTATTTTCAAAACTGTTTCGGAAGAAAAATGTTCAGGAAATTTACCACGGATGTCATAGGTTCGAAAAAGATGTTTATATATTTTCATTTATTCACCAATTGACCCTTTTCAAATATCTAACGCTTTAAATTAAATAAATAACTCTAATCTCTGAAATAATCTTCTAGTGTGTTTAGAGATGGTTTAATTATCTTTTGGAGTGGTGGCCATGCCCAAGAATATCGGATGAATGGAAAACGATGGTTTTGTATATCCTCTTGATGGTTTTGAAGAAAATTCATTACGCTGACATCACTATTGTGAGGATACCCTGTTCCTAGACTCAAAGGAGATAGATCCCATTTATTTTCTATTTCTCGTAGATGTTTATCCCTCATATATTTCGCAACACAAGATGCAGCAGATACAATAGGAAATATCCTATCAGCCTTTTCTGAAATTTTTATCCTTTTTATCTTATTATTAGGTTGTTTAATTGTAAAATTACCGCTGGTGGATTCTATTGGTCTTATATTAAATATTAATCTACCCTCCAGTCTCTTTAAGTATCTTGTAAGATGTTTAATGAGATATTGTGGTTTTGAAATAGTGTCTATGGTGATTTCTTCTGATGAAAGATCAGAAACAATTTTCGCAATATTTCGGATTTCGAGGAAATTCAGGTTATCATGTGGACGATTGTATAAAGTTTGATCGATCTCTTCTGCTAAAATTTCCTTGATTTCCAGCTCTGACGCTAATTTTTGAACTTCTGAAGCGAGTTCGTTACGTTTTTGTTGGCCTTGTGGACCAAAAAATAATTTAGAGTCTTTCAAACCTCTATTAGCAAGTTTATCTAAGGATTTTTGATCTAAGGTCACACCTATGATGAAAAGAGATCCAAATACGCTCCCTCGTCCAGCTTCATCAATTCCCGACACCATTGACAAGGTTAATCGATTCCAGTCATTTCGATAGCATTGACTGCTGCTTGTCTTGTTAGACCTTCAGCCAAGATGGTGTATCTTTCTGGACGAATTTTATGTGCTTCCAGCATCGCTTCTAGTAAGACATCACGGTCGAATCCGATTTCTTTCAAAGAAACTGGAGCTCCAACTCCAACCAGAACATTGCGGATTCGTTTCCAATCTCCTCCATGAAGGTACATCATTATCATGGAAATCAATCCCGTTCGATGACCATGAGCAACTGGAAATTCACTGTTATGAGATAACTTATCTAAAGCATGACTTACAAGGTGTTCCGATCCACTAGCAGGACGGGAAGAACCAGCAATGCACATAGCGACACCACTACTTCCTAGTGCTTTTATTAAAACACGAGTTCCTTTTTCACTGAAGAAAAGTCTGCCTAGAGATTTTACACCTTCCTCCACCATGTTAGCAGTCATTTCAGAGAAAGTAGCCGCATAGATATCAAATTTTTCTCCTTTCAAACGATGAGCCAGTTTCCAGTCCTTAACAGCAACCCATTTTGCAAGAATGTCTCCTACTCCAGCTTGCAAAGACTCTTTTGGAGCCTGACTAATCAAAGATGTATCTCCAACGATAGCGATTGGAGAAACAGGGGCAATCGAAGGAAATTTTTCCTTTTTTTCTTCTTTCGCTATTTTTTCTCTAAGAATGAAGTTGACATAAGGACTAGAGAATCCATCATGACTTGCATTGGTAGGCACAGCCATATATTCTGTTTGAGAAATACTTGCTATTACTTTAACAAAATCGATAATTTTTCCCCCTCCAATAGCCATGAGGTTCGTACGTGTGCCACGAATTGCTAATGCTTGCGAATAAAGGTACTTCAGATCTACTACATCAGGAAAGACGGAATGTGAACATTCTATTCCTTCTATTTGAGGAATAATAATATCGGATGCAATCGTTTTTGTATAAGTGTTCCCACTGAAAATCTTAACTTTTTCGATTCCAACATCTTGACAGACACTAGAGATTCTTTGAACGGCATTAGGCCCAAACGCTACTCTTCTAGGAACATGAATCTCCTGTACATAAACTATGGTTGAGGCCTCCTGTTTTTAATTGCTCAAATCGCCTTCATTATTCTTATTAATCCTGCCTTTGATTTTTTATTCTATCATTCTTTAATAACTTCTTCGTGTAACGTTTCTTTTTGTTCTTTCGTTTCAGAGAAAAAATCTTTCCTTAATCGGATAATTTCCTTTCCTCCAAGTCTAAGAGTAGCATAACCGCCAAAGAGTCCCAGCATAATAGATTTTGCAATACGATCAATTATGGCTATAAGGGTACCACCATGCCCAGGATAATTTGGGGAATTCACAAGCACTAGGGCCAAAACAACTTCATATTGCCCTACTGCTCCAGGAAGTATTGGAATAATAAATGTAATATTTCCTGCACATGATGCAGCAATCATCCAAGGAAAATCCATTGGAGTGAGAGTCTTTCCGTAAAACAGAAAAACCGTGAATGCTATTACATATATCATTATCCCTTCAATCACCCATATAGAAGCAGAAGTTATAATCCCAAGAGTTAAATAGCTTGGTTTTTCCCGAAGCTCTTTTACTCCTGTTTGAAAAGCTTTATAAGCGGATTGAAGGCGTTTTTGAATAAATAAAGGAAAAAATTGGATTAAATTTTCGATTATTTTGGGTTTGTACATCATCAAACTCAAAATTATCAAACACATTACCGAACTAAGAAAGATAATAACCACTAATTGTAGAATTATCTCTGAATTCTCAATTTGTATTAAAGTTCTGCCAACGAAGAACAAACTACCGGTTACTACAAATAGTAACCCAATAATGCTCAAAACTTGTTCAATGACGATGGATGAGAGAGTATCAGAATACTTTGTTTCATGATTTCTTTTTAAGGTGTAAAGTCGGATTGTTTCACCAGCTCGGGCAGGAGTAAACAGATTAATTGCCAACGCGGATACTACAGGAAAAGTTAGTGATTTTATTGGGAGTTCAACCCCTTGAACCATAAGCAGGATCTGCCATCTATAGATTCTGATTATTATATCGATAACATATAGTAAGATTAGCAAAATAAGTAATGTAAAGATCCCAGTTAATTCTAGGTTTGTAAAATACTGAATTAATGTTTGAACCCCAATAAATAGAATTATACCTATCAAGACCGCAATTGTGATTCCATAGATCAGAATTGAAGGAATCCTTTCACGAAAGGTCATTTTGATTGTCTCTTATCTCATCAATTATTAAAACTTAGATTACATAGAATAAACTGTTCATAACTAGTCTAAATAATTCTATTAAAACATGACACCAGTCTTAAAACAGTTAGATATAGTAAGAATATAATCTTAATGCTTAAGCCTGAAAATCTCATATTATTACCTTTCTTAG
>JBHLPQ010000080.1:0-16270 GCA_048939265.1 Promethearchaeota archaeon | reverse complement strand
TTCCGTTTCGGTCTGTACTGTTGTGCGCGAGCCAACGGGAACATCGAGAAGCTGAGTATTGCTCGGCCAAAGGGCCTAGGTTACACCCGGTCTCATTCCGAACCCGGAAACAGAGTCTCCTTCTTCTTAAGCACAGAACTCAGCTTCTTTAAAATCTCATTTTCATAACATTACTATGTCTTTTAAATTATTATTATGATCATTCTTTGATATAATTCTCATGAGGTTTCCTATTCCCAATCCACAGATTGGTCTTCATCTGAAGGCTGCGAATCATGGTATTCTCTCCGATAGCTCAAAGCTACTTTGATGAATTCCCATTTCGCCGGGGTACTCCACGGAAACCATCTTCGGGTTTTTTTTTCTTATCACACGCTCACTCAGATCATACTTCAGGTCTCCGATCAAGTTTATCTGATCCTGATGCAACAATAGTCTGTTCCCAAGAAACTGCTGCAGCTATTAGAGTACTGTATGGAATCCCTCAAGAAAAATGTCTTGAGATCAAATCCAGTCAGTCCTTAGACTTTGATAATTTTGTAGTTCATGCAATTGATGCTAATCATTGTGTTGGTAGTCTATCTTTTGTGATTGAATCAAATGATGGAATAAAAGAGGTCTATACAGGTGATTTTCGATTAGGATCTCCAATAATTGATGAACTCAGATTGATTCAAGGACCTGATCATCTCTGGGTCGATTATACTTATGGAATTGATCCGATATTTCGATTTCCTACAAGAGAAGATATTATTTCAGAAATTATTACCCTTATCTTATCCGAGGGAAATTATCCATTAAGAGATGTATGGATTTCTTCTTATCAAATTGGAAAAGAAAAGCTACTAAAAACCATCAGTGATGCGTTAAAAGTGAAAATTTGGGCGCCAGATCTTAAAGTAAAAACATATAAGGAAATTGGTGGAGAATGGGATATTTTTACAACAGATAGAGATTCAGGAGTTTTTGTTGGTAGTCGTCGAACAGTAGAAAAGTTACATGGCGTAGATAAAGAATATCAAGAAAGAATGTCTGATGCTCTAAGAATCTCTCCTACAGGTTGGGCTTCACGCTTACACCAAAAGCATTTAGACGTGAATTTCTTTCCTTACTCGGATCACTGTTCATATTCTGAGGTCCATAAATTCATTGAGCTAGTTAATGCAAAAAAAGTTAAAAAAATCTAAAAAAAAGTGACAGTTTTTTAAAAAAGGCAAAAAAGTCATTTAGAATTCTCCCAAATTAACAATCCAACATGAATGGGACCTGCTTTGAGTGTAAAAAATCTTCGAGATATACGGGGAATTGGCCCATCAGTAGAAGAAAAATTAAAAGCTTACTTTAAAAGCGAAAATCATGCTCTTACGGCATTACGTGAATCTCGAATAGCAGAAATATCCTCCATTGAGGGAATTGGAGAAAGATTTGCTCTGAGTATGTGTCGTAACCTTCATTTCCAAGAAACTGGGGAGCAGATTCAGAATTTCTTAAGAACAGAAGATGCTGTCCTCCTTTATAATCGTACTATCGATATAATCTCGAAATTTGCCAATACAGTGTATTCCAGATCGAAGTTATATCTATTCTTTCCATTACCAATTTCGGCTGTAGACAAAATCAAATTACGACAAAAAGCTACCCAACGCGCACAGAAATTCGTATCTTTAATAGAAAGGTCTCCTTATTCTTTCAAAGACTATGATAAACTTTTTAGGAACCTTTCTCCGCTTAAGGAGCAAATAAATCATTTGGATACAGCTGCACGTGTTATTGCCACGGCAGATAAGCAGATATATGAAGAACTCCTAACTAAAGAGATTGGTAAACATTGTGAAATTCTCTTCATCGAAGAAATTGAACAAATTTCAGGGGTTCTTGGAAGTTATGATGAAGTTATTTGGATTGGTTCAGATATCTTGCTTGAAGAAGAAATATCTAATGTTATAACAATTGCAGAGACTCAACGTAATGATTTAATCAGGATAATCCCAGAAAAAACCCTAGCCTTTTTTGCAAATAATAAGAAAACTCTTGAATCAATTTCTAGGGTTGCAAAATTACTTAAAACCATTTCTCCACTGGAATTAATATCAATCAACGGGGAATTGGATCTTGATTTAGTCATTGAGATGGGTAATGAGCTTTCAAACCTAGAAGAGTCAGGTGAACCAACACAGGTATTTAATAAAGAATATTCACGCCTTTTAAATGCGGAGCAGAGCTTCGATAACAGTTTAAGTGAGGTACTGTTGAAGTTAAATGAGGATTTGGAGAAAACACTCCAGGATACCACTGTTCATTTGGAAGGAGAAAAGATTCTTGCTCTTCTCAAAGGTATGGGAGAGGAGGATCAAAGATATTCCAGAGATAGCGGAAGGGCAGAATTACGTGAATACCTGGATGATGAATTATATTTAGCAGTTGAAGAAATTGTTACCAAAGCGGAGGAAAACCTCGTTCAGAAATTAGAATTAAGACATGACGAGACAGATTATCTCACAGGTATTTTCCCAAGAGAACTCCAATACCCCGTCGATCCTGTCGATGATGTAGTCAATCGTATAAAAACTCATTTAAGGCAATCTAGGGCAATTAAAGCTTTCGAACTCAAAGTTACACTAGCTAAATCTTTGAAACGATTTGAAAACATTGCCAAGGCTGCATTGAATTATATGTTAGAATTAGATTTCTTGCTAATGATTGGAAAATTTGCTTTCTCATATAATCTGGTTCTTCCACAACTTGTTGAAGGTCAGGGGACAGGACTCTTAGTAGAGGAAAGTAGAAATTTGTTTTTAATTCAACAAGAACAACGTGGCATGTTGAAAGTCGAACCAGTCTCATATGCAATAGGAGAGATTGGACAGATAACTGGCAGAGTAGATGGGGAACGAATCATTCTTCTTTCAGGGGCAAATAGTGGAGGAAAGACAACTTTAATTGTGACGATTGCTATATTAGTTATTTTAGGTCAAATGGGGCTCCCAATTCCGTGTAAACAAGCCAAATTGGGAGGTTTTAATGAATTACATTATTATCGGAAAGCTTCTGGACAAATGGATGCTGGTGCTTTTGAAAGCACGTTAAGAACGTTATCACAAATGATTATGAGTCCTAATTCTCGATTAGTATTAGCTGACGAAATGGAAAGTATGTCGGAACCAGGTGCTTCCGCTCGGGTAATTGCTGCTTTTCTAGACCTCTTAGGACGATCACCAAATTCAGTCGGAGTATTCGTAACCCACTTAGCGCAATTAATCGGAGAATATACCAAGGAGAGACTCCGAATCGATGGTATTGAAGCACAAGGACTGTCAAAAGATCTTGAACTAATTGTTAATCGGACACCTATCTATAACCAATATGCTAAATCTACCCCAGAATTGATTGTTAGAAGATTACAACAAATCTCAAAAGGTACTGAAAAAGAAATATATTCATATATACTTGAAGCATTTGAATCTTGAAAAAGAAAGCTTTAAACCGCTAATTAACAATGGGCCGGGACGGATTTGAACCATCGATTTGCTGCGTGTGAGGCAGCCGTCATACCAGGCTAGACCACCGGCCCAAATCGTTTTCAGCTTTCTTTTAAGATAGATAAACGAATATTTTCAACTTCTAATAAGAATTTTGAGTTATACTTCCTGATGTGGTTGGAAAAAAGGGATTATTTTAGAGGTTCGATTCTCAAGACTAGTTGATTTTCTGCAATTCCCACGACTACAATTGGTTCATTCTCATCGATTGGAATGTCTGATTGAGCTTTCCAAATAGCTCCTCCTATTTTTACTCGTCCCTCTGCTTTAGGAGAGACTAAAGATATTGTTTTTCCATTCTGCCCGATTAGATGTGTTTTATCTCCAGCTACAGGTATTTTTTGTTGTGAACCCCGAACTCTGAGCCAGATTAGCATAATAAAAATCCCTAATAAGCCAATACTATAAGCTAATCCACGAACAGGATCATTCCAGAATATTATTCCGCCAATGAATCCTAGAAGCCCTATACCAAGCACAATTGGTAAAAAAGGGATGATAAAACTCAGATCACCCCCCTGTGTACTGAAGAAGGCGATAATAAATATTAAAACGATTATTATCAGGGGCCAAGTAAAAACTTGCGTTTCAGCAGATTGAGAAACAAAATCACTACTCAATGTTAGGATTATGGCCAGGATAATTATTAATGGAAGCCAATTTAGAAGTTCAACAGCACCTCCACTCACCAACCATTGTACAAACACGACAACAACAGAAAGTATGAAAATAAGGAAGCCAATATTATAAAGTGCAGGAAATTCGAGTAATGATCCTATAAACATCAAAAAAATGCCAATAGGGATTCCTGATAGAGGAACTTGTTCAGGATCTACAGTCATTTTTGCTCAGTAAATTCAAAACATCATTTGTGCTTTTAGGTTTTTCCTTAGAGGAACCGTTTTCTTTAATGATATACAATTAAAATAAAAAAAATCCAACCTTACATTGGTTTTTAGTAGCTCTCTGTTTTCTGAAAGCAAAACTACAAAATTTCTTTCTTCAATGGAAGCGTGATGTGTTCCCATCAAAAAACAGTCAAGGAGACAAGTTGAGATATGCTAGAGATTACAGTATTTGGCGCAGCCGATTCGGTGGGAAAATCTTGTGTCATGATTTCCGATCGTGACCACAGGGTTCTTTTAGATGCTGGAATACAACTCCATCCACGGAGAACTGGACTACTTTCTACTCCACCTGAAGGAGTGGATGCTTTTAGCAACGAAATAGACTCTGTATTATTATCTCATGCCCATATCGATCATTCTGCCTACATTCCAGCACTATACCGGGCTGGATACCAAGGATTGGTACATTGTACTACCCCAACAAAAGACATTACGGAAATCCTTTGGAAAGATCATTTAAAAATTGAAGGTCCTCATCACTATGGTATCTCTCACTTACATTCAGCACTTGCAAAAACTGACACACATAATTATCACCGAAAGTTTGTAATTGCTGATGGCATCACAGCTGAGTTTCTTGATGCTAGCCATATCTTAGGTAGTGCTACCATTCTTCTCGATTGGGAAGGAACATTGATTCTTTATACTGGGGATTTCAATGATGCTAAAACTCCTTACCATGATCCTATTGTCTACCCCGATCCTGATGAACCTATAGATGTCTTGATAACTGAAACTACAAATGCCAATCGTGAAATCAGCAGCAGTAGAAAATTAGTTACAGCAAACCTGACAAAATCATTGCTAAAGTGTTATTCACGTGGTGGGAAAGCAATTATTCCTTCTTTTGCATTAGGGAGAAGTCAAGAAATACAGGCATACCTCATAAGTGATTTTGATTCCTTTCTTCATAAGTTTCCCCTCTATATAGACGGAATGATCCTCGATATGAACATGATTTATCAAAAATATTTGAATGAAAAATGGGTCTCCCCGCGGATTCTCATGGAGCTTGAAGAAAAAGGATACCGGACTCCATTTGAGCATGAAGGGATAAGGACGATTGATGAAGTTTCTTATACAGGAAAAAGGGGAAAGAAGCGAGAAAAATTAGTAACTCAAGACAAGAGAAGCATAATATTAACCACTTCAGGAATGCTTGAGGGTGGTCCTGTGTATGACTACCTCCGATTTGGAGGAAATAATTCGCTCAACGGATTATATATTGTAGGATATCAAGTTGAAGGCACTCTCGGATCAGATATTTTATCTGGAAAGAAAAATTTCACCTTGGATAATGGATTCGGGCAGTTTTTCAATGTGTCTTTAGATCTTGAAGTAAAAAGGTTCAATTTTTCTGGTCATACCTCATTAGAAGGACTAATCCAAATGGTTCGTTACGGTTCACCTTCTTTTGTATATGCGATTCATGGTGACCCTGAAGCTCAACATGCTTTTTACCAGGCGCTTGAGGGATATAATCAGAATGTAACGATTTTATCCTCTAAAGAAGTATTACACGAATATCCATGAATGGTAATTCTAATTGTGTTTAATAAGGGGAGTATTTAATGCATAAAGAAGCAATATTACTTGAAACTGTTTATCATCAAATAATGACCATTCTGACAAAAAAACCTAAGATTGAAGTTGTTGGTCTTTGTTTTGGGATTCATTCAAGGGGTCGAACTGAGGTCAGATCGTTCGTGACAACACCTAACTTGGATAATTCAGCAACTAGTTTTTCCCTAGACTATGAGGTGTTGTATGAAGAGATTCAACAACACGAAAAAAAGAGGGAAATGTTTGTTGGGATATTTCACAGTCATCCTATAGGTGGAGAACTCTATCCATCACAAAAAGATCTTCACTACATGCATTATTGGCCATATCCGTATATGTGGCTAATTGGTGGATGGAAAGGGAAAGAAATGCGATCTCAACTTGTAATCTTTTCTCTATTAGATTCTAAAATTGTTAATATCCCTTTTACAATAATTAAAGGTTAATACCAGTTTAAACAAATACCCCAGGTATGGGGGAACCACATTTTTCGCATTTTCCTTCTGATAAATCTCGGATCTCTGTATAAAAACCTGCTCTTTGGATTAAGAGAGTATTGCAATGATGACAGTATGTATCATTCCCTTTATGGCTCCTTACATTTCCTAGATAAACATAATTTAGCCCAACATTTTTTGCTAGGTTATATGCTGCTTCTAATGTTTTGATAGGTGTTAAAGGTAAATTTCTTAGTCTGTAATCAGGATGGAATCGTGAGAAATGTAATGGAACATTAGGACCAAGGGTATTCAAAATCCACTCACACATTTCTCGGATCATCTCCATAGAGTCATTTTTTGTTGGAATTACCAGGTTGGTAATTTCTAAATGAACTCTCGCCTTGTGGAAAATCTCACAGGTCTTTAAAACTGGCTTCCAAGAAGGTGAGCTACAGATCTCCTTGTAAAATTTGGTTGAAAAGCCTTTAATATCTATATTTGCTGCATCAATCAGTGTACTCAACTTTTCAGCCAGTCTTTTCGTGATATATCCATTGTCTACGACTACCATTCGTAAATTGTGTGTATGGGCGATTTTTGCAATATCTCGGACATATTCGAAAGCTATCATTGGTTCATTATACGTTGAGGCAATCGATGGAACGTTTTCAGCTAGAGCTTTTTGTACTAGCTCTTTAGGCATCATCTTCATTAGTGAAGAAATTCTACGATTCATTGAAATCGAATAATTTTGACAATGAAGACATCCCATATTACAACCATGGGAACCAATTGATAGAATCCCCGTTCCTGGGAGGAAATGATATAGAGGCTTTTTTTCAATAGGGTCGATTGCGCGCGACGAAATTAATCCATAAGTGCGTGGGCCTATTCTTCCGTTTTCATTTATACGTGCTCCACACCAACCAATTTCATTCTCTGAGAGTTGACAATGTCTAGGACAAGCAAGACATTGAAGTTTTCCTGATTTTAATGGTCTATAAAATTCCCATTCATTCTCCTGGGTTGATCCTTCTGACAACTGGAATATGCCACCCTTTGGATTTAACGGATCGATATAACATCATTAGATTCGTCATAGTTAAGTAAATCTTTTTCAGCCATTCGACCTAGTGTACGAGTTATTATTACTGGAGAAATCAATCCTTCAAGTGTTTTCTTCAATTCATCTTTCGATGTTTTTCCTAGCTTCATTACTGCAGCAAGAATGTCAACTTCAGGGATATCCTCCGCTGATTCCTCTAGGAGAAATGATATAACTGCATTATCTGCCTTCAAGGTCTCGAGTTCTTTTCTTAGTTCTAGAGTTTGAGCTTCCTTCTCCTCAATCTCCGTTTTTAGTTTGAGTTCCAAATCTTGATTTTCTTTTGTCAAAGAGGCAATTCTCTCTCTTTTATTAGTGATTTCCGATTTTAAATTGTTTATTTCTTCATTGATCTTTTGAAGGGCGTCTACAATGTCATTTTTTTCTACTTGAATTTCTTCAGACCGATTTCTTTTTGTTTGAAGTTCCTCCGAGGTATTAGTTTGCTTCCTAATGAGTTCTTCTTTTAAATTTGCCTTAGAATTTATTTCTTCTTGAAGAGAAGAAATTTTAGCTTCCTGTTCCGTAATCTGAGTATCGACAGCTTCTTTTTCTTTGATTAGAGTTTCAAGATAATCTTTCGATTCTTTTAAATCTTGAACTCTAGTGAATACTAGTTGTTTCGTATCATCTCCCAAGCGATTCAGAGCTTCCTCACTTCTAATGAATTTCTCTCTTAAAGTATCTGTATCCATAATCAAAACACCTTTTCAAACAAGTCAATCTTAACCAGAAGGGTTACAGTTTCGACTGGTTCATCGAAAGCAAGCACTTTTCGGGTTTCTAGTAATTTTAAAACTGATTTCAATGTATTAAGATCCATACCTAAAGCTGATCGAATTTCTGTCAATGTTGATTGTGGGCTTGGTTTCTTTGCTAAAAACTTGATTAATCCAACCTCAGGGCTTTGAATATAATCCTTAGAACATAGAATTCTTATTGCCTGAAATCTATTGGCTAGTAGAGACTTTTCAGCTTCCAATCGGTCGTGTTCCTGCATAATTGTTTTCATACGGTTTTCAAACTTGGGTTTTAATTCCTGATGAATATTCTCTAAAGATGCCAGTTCTACTTCCAGAGACTGGAGAGTAGTTGTATTATTCTTTTTTTCTGAGTCAAGTATTCCATACTTATTTTTGTCTCCAAGTAAATCAGATTGAATTTGGGATACTTGAGAATTTACCAAGTCTATATTATTCTGAAGTGAAACAATTTCATTTTCGATCTGTCCAATTTCTCTATTAAACGTTTGAAGATCATTTGTCAGATCGGAAATCTCCCGAGTATAATCGTTAGACATTCGTCGTCGTTCATCTATGTAATTTCTAAGGGATTCGATATCTTTCACAAGAGATCTTAGATCTTCTCGTATCAACTGAACTCGGCCCTGAAATTTATTTACTAATTCCTCCAAGCTAAGCTCCAATTTTCTTATTTCTTCCGCGGATTTGGGGGTACTCATGATGATATCTCCATACTTCTATTTATTCAGGGATCCTTACCAAAATTTCCCATTGATATATGTTATCACTATTATCTTGGATAAAAATGGTCTTATAATGCTTATTACAAAGTTGACTCAATGAATTTTTTCATCTTTCCCTTTTTGAAATCTCTCAATATTAATTATAAACACACCCCGATAAAAAGCGGGAAGGGTCATATTCCAGACAATACCAATTTATCTTGATTTTTGAATTCTTTTAACTCTTTGAAATCGTATTTTTTTTAAAAAAATGGTTTGATTGTTGATTTTTTAAGTTGTTACTGGACTCATAATCTCCAATATTGATCTTAGAATATTCAAGTTTTACTTCATCTAATGTGAATTTAAAATTTAGTATGAATTTTAATATCTATCAAATTGTAAATCTTCCTACTAAAGGATTAAATACCCCCAAATGTTTTTATTCACATGAAGCGAAAAGTATATGTGAATTCACTAACATTGCGTTATATGGCTTATTAAACTAAAAATGGAGTTAAATAAAATGTCAGATCCCACTGGTGACAATTATGACGATGAGGATCGTCACCCACGGCGACGTCCTCGAGAAAATCCGTTTGATGATTTTTTTCGGAATTTTATGAATCAATTTGGTGGATTCAACTTTGAAAACATCTGGGATCAGATGGATTACTTTCTTGAGGATATTTTTCGACGGTTTAATGTACGAGACTTATTGGATGAAAGTGATAATTCAAAATTCCCAGGTTTTGTTTGGGGGTTTAGAATGACTAAGGGGCCAGATGGACGACCCCATGTTGAACGATTTGGAAATAATCCTCGAAAAGTGACAGGTAGTGGTCCTGGGCTGCAGCCATCTTATGAAAGAGAACCTCTAATAGATATTATTGATGATATTGATGTCTTGCGCGTCATTGCAGAAATACCAGGTGTTTCAAAGAGAGATATTGATTTATCTGCCACAGAGAATAGTCTATTGATCCAAGCTGAATCAATTGATAAAAAACGAAAATATTACAAGGAACTGGATCTCCCCTCGGTTGTTCTTCCTGAATCCGCTTCTGCAAAATTTAAAAACGGTGTTCTCGAAGTTGAATTGAAGAAAAATGTCTCTGTAAACAAAACTGGAAAAAAAGTCCATGTGGATTGATCCTAGTCTAGAAAAATTTGGAGATCCGATTTTCTAATGAAATCCACTGAACTTAAGTTAAAGGTTAAAGAAGCGCATTACCGTGATGTCGGTCGCGGCATGGCTCGGATCTCTAAAGCACATATGAAGGAGTTAAAACTTTCCTCTGGAGACGTATTATTAATAGAGGGATCCACGGGGAAGAAGACGACTGCAATTGCTTGGCCCGCTTATAGTACTGAAGAAAAAGAGTCCACTATATCAATTGATGCAACAACCAGATCTAATGCGGGAGTTCGCCTAGATGAGCTTGTCACTATTCGAAAAGCATCTACAGCAGCAGCAGAGAAAATTATTTTTGCTCCTACGACGGGAAATATCCTGAAGGGTATCGAAGGATATTTACACCGCGAACTCCAAGGAAGAGCTTTCTCTCTTGATGATAAAATTCGTTTAGAATACATGGGTAACCTTTTTGAATATAATGTAATTGATATAAAACCGAGGCAAGATTCTGTCTTCATAGATCAAAACACCGTGATTGAAATATCTTCAACGTCTATTTCTGAAGAAGCAACGACAGGTTACAAACAAATACCAAAGATAGCATATGAAGATATAGGGGGATTAGATGATACAATTCAACGGGTTAGGGAAATGGTTGAACTCCCTATGCGATATCCTGAATTATTTCAACGTTTAGGGGTAGAACCACCAAAGGGTGTTCTTCTTTATGGTCCTCCTGGCACTGGAAAAACTTTATTAGCAAAAGCAGTGGCAAGTGAAACCGAATCTCATTTCATTGATGTTTCAGGCCCCGAAGTTATGTCAGTATACCACGGGGGAAGTGAAAAAAGAATTCGTGAGATCTTCAAGGAAGCTGAAGAAAAATCTCCTAGTATCTTATTTATTGATGAAATTGACAGCATTACCCCTAAGCGTGACGAAAAATCATCCGGAGAAATGGAAAGAAGAGTTGTTGCTCAAATGCTAGCATTGATGGACGGTTTAGAAAGTCGCGGTCAAATAATCGTCATTGGAGCAACTAATCGTCCTAATGCAATAGATCCAGCCTTACGTCGACCTGGTCGCTTTGATCGAGAAATCGAAATTGGAATTCCTAATAAGAATGGTCGTCTGTCCATTCTAGAGATCCATACACGATCTATGCCTCTCGCTGATACAGTGAATCTAGAAGAGCTAGCAACTCGAACTCATGGATTTGTAGGAGCAGATTTACTCTCGTTAACGAAGGAAGCTGGAATGCATGCAATTAGACGGGTTTTTCCAAAAATTGTTTGGGGTGAGGAAATCTCTCTAGATATTATCAATCAAATATCAGTTTTGCCAGAAGATTTTGATTTTGCCTTAACAGAAGTAAAGCCTAGTGCTCTCAGAGAAGTCTTTGTAGATGTTCCCACTGTGACATGGGATGAAGTTGGAGGTCTAGATGGAATAAAACAAGAATTGAAAGAAATTATCGAGTGGCCTTCTAGATACCCCATGATATTCAATCATTTAGACGCTGAAATTCCTCGGGGAATACTGTTAACTGGTCCACCAGGAACAGGAAAAACTCTGTTAGTTCGAGCAATCGCAAGTGAATCAGCTAGGAATTTTATCTACATGAAAGGTTCAGAAATTCATTCAAAGTGGGTTGGGGAGAGTGAAAAGGCAATTCAGGAAACATTTCGTAAAGCTAAAATCAGTGCTCCATGTATTGTCTTTTTTGATGAGATTGATGCTTTACTTCCATCACGCAGAACTAATATTTCCGATTCTGGAGTCACAGATCGGATTGTGACTACTTTCTTAACCGAAATGGATGGTTTGGAGGAATTAGTTGACGTTATAGTTGTTGCTGCTTCTAATCGCCCTGATATCCTCGATCCAGCTCTATTAAGACCTGGTAGATTTGAACGAGTTATTGAACTCCCATTGCCAGATGAAAAGGCTCGTGAAGAGGTATTGCAAGTGTTAACAAGGAAGAAACCCATATCTACTCATATATTATTACCAGACATTGCCAAAAAAACAGAAGGGTTTAGTGGTGCTGATCTTAAAGGAGTAATCAATCGAGCAACCTTCTTGGCCATTAATCAATTCCTTGCAAGCAATAAAGAGACCTTGGAAAAGATGACACACACAGAAAGAACTGAATTCATTAAAGATCAGCAGCTTAAAATTAAATTGTCTCACATGACAGAAGCCCTTGAGTATTATAAAACTCGAATGACTAAAAAAGGATAAAATACATTATATGGATGAACTACTTTGCATCTCGAAAACCTGACTGGAGAAATTGAAGATTGGCTTGAAAAGGCCGAAGAGGAAGAAAATCTCAAATTTATAAAGCAAGGTGAACCTAAACCTCTTGCGGGGACTGTTGTAATCGAAATGCTAGGGTACTACGGATCTGTCGCTAGAATGATCACTAAAGAAATTCAAAGAATGAGTCAGGATACAAGAAAACTTGCAGGCTTTTTTTCAAGCTACTTTAATGAAATGGTACAAATGGATTCTGGAGAAATATTACTTCCCATAACAATTCTTCAGTCAAAAATTGGTTCTAACGATGTTATTCTTACAACAAGCAATTTTGCTATACCTGATGTAATCAGCTATAGGTTATCAGAGGAGTTATATAGATTTTATCAGCAATTAAAAGTCACAAAAATATTTCTACTTGATGGAGTATATAATCATAAGCGTGACATTGAACAAAAACCGCAAGTTCATAGAATTACATCATCAGATTTTGAAATCAAAGTTCAAAATGAAAAACTAGCTAATTTTACGCTGATGGGTCAAATAGCTAGTTCCTTCCTGACATACCGGAGCTACAATGGAAATATCCCAGTTGAAATACTTGCAGTAGATGCATTTTCTGATTATGACCCAATATCCTCCCTTGAATTATTAAAGGTCTTAACTCACCAGTGGGGAATAAAAAGAGATTTCAATGAATTAGAGAGAAGATCTCAAGAGTTTCGTCGAATATATAAGCAACCTAAAGATGAGAAAACTCCAGAAAAGCAAAATCAGGGCTTTGATCCAGGTTTTATCTAAGAGATGGTAAAAGATGAGTAAAGATCCCTTAAATGAAATTGAATTAATATTGAAGATCCTTTCCTACCAAATTGAAAATAAAAGTGCTTTTGCAATGGATGAGATTGATGAGATTCTTCATCTATTGGCTAATCGGACGCGAAGACGTATGCTAGCTGAATTAGCACTCGGAGAGGGTTTCGTGAATGAGCTCGTGAAACGATTGGATGATCACCCTCAATCAATCATTAGACACTTGGAAGTTCTAAAGAAACACAACTTAGTTGTGGGAAAACAACGCCCAGGGTCAGGAAGAGGAAGACCGAGGTTATATTACACGTTATTCCCTGATGTTGCAGAATTAATACGTAAACCAAGCAGGGAAGTATCAGAACTACATGTCTGTAGTAGTTTTCCGCGTCTAAATACGATAAAAAAACGTCTTGATAATAATATATCACACTCAGAACAGAGGAAAATAATTTCTGAAGTTGAATCCATTAAGAAGGAGCATGAAATGGCTCTTCAAGTGTGTAATGAGATTCTCGAGAAAGTAAAGGGAAGAGTTAAAAAGATAGAAGTAGATTAATAAGAAAGGTTGATAAAAACTGTCTCAGGGCTATACCCAGAGTTATCAAAGGACATTATATCTTTTTAAAAATGAAAAAGAAGCCACAACGATCTATTCCAAGTTTCTTCAGCATTGTTTGGAAATGAAGTATGCCCATCTAAGCGGATTGGTTATACTAGAGGGTAAAAAAAGTCAATCAATATTTAATAATTTAAATCATTTTTTTTTAAAGTTTAAAAATGTAAAAAGAATAACTACAAGCGATATTTCTACAATTTTAGGTCAAACTGTAGATTTCCTCCTAATTGACCTCCGTGAAAGATTTGAACCTAATAAGATAAATATTCTACTGGAAGCTGTTCGAGGAGGTGGTCTGATTTTCGTTCTAGGTCTTCCTCAATCTGAATGGGTTTATTCAATTAATCGTGATTATGAGGCAGAGATACCAAGAAAAAAATCAGTTTTATTAAATTGGTTTCTTAAGAATATCAAGAATAATTCTCAATGTGAAACCAGAAACATAGATTTCACAGAGATAGCTTCCCGCTTCAATCCTATGCCATATCAAATCAATCTTTCAGATCAAATTAATGATATTGCTGTTACTCTTGACCAAAAAAGAATTATCAATAGCATTCTTGATATATATTTAGACGCCAAATATCCTAAAAGCTGTTTCATTGTATTAGCAAATAGAGGAAGAGGAAAATCAGCTTCTATAGGACTATTAATATCCCAACTAATAATAAAAAAGGATAAACAACTATTTAGAGCAATAATTTCCTCCCCCCATCTCACAAATGTTCAGATATTGTTTGATTTCCTTTCCAGAGGATTAACTTCTAATAATATAAAGTTTCGGGAAAAAAGACAAGAGGGTTTAGTTTCGGCGATATACACTGATAATTCAAAGGTTTCTTACATTTGGCCAAGTGAGATTGATGATCGTGCGAAAACGGATTTATTCGTTATTGATGAAGCAGCAGCAATTCCAATAGACATACTGAAGAAAGTTGCTAAAGCTAGTGCTAAAACAATATTTCTATCAACTGTTCATGGATACGAAGGCGCAGGAAGGAGTTTTCAACACAAATTTCTTCATTACCTGAGAAATCAGAAACAGACCCATTATATTGAGTTTACATTAAATCAACCAATACGATATATGCAAGGAGACTCAATAGAAAAGCTGTTAAACAATATTTTTCTTTTGGATGTTGAATTAGATCCACAGATAATTGATTCTCAAATCATTGAGAGAAAAGATGTGAAACTGCAGGTCTATAAAGATCCAGAATACCTATTTTCGGATGACGGATTGCCACATCTCAAACAGCTTTTCAGCCTTTTAATTTATGCCCATTATCGCAATCAACCAAACGACTTACTAGTGATAGCTGACTCGGGAAAACATTTTCTAACTGGGGTTTATGGTAAAGGGAATCAAAAAGAAAATTTACTTGTATCCAGTCAATTAGCTGAAGAAGGAGGGATGAGAAGGGAAGAAATACAAGAAATCTCTTCTGGAAAATTCATCAAGGGAAATCTCATCTCAACTGTTTCCATACGTCACTTTTCAGAGGAATTTGCTAAGCTAAGTGGATTAAGAATTGTTAGAATAGCAGTCCATCCAAGTATTGTTAACAAAGGCTTTGGCCGTTTAGCTATAGAGCAACATGATCAGTTATTTGCATCCTATGATTGGGTTGGTGTAAGTTATGGTGCAACTGTGAAATTAATGAAATTTTGGAGAAAATTCAATTATAAACCAGTTCATATTCGCCCTATTCAAACATTAGAAACAGGTGAATGGAATATTGTTGTGGTACATCCTTTGAATTCTTCTGCAGACACCATTGTTAGTCAAGCATCCGCAGATTTTCTTTTACAGTTCATAGCCTTACTCAAACAATCATTACATTCTATGAAACCAGAATTGGTAATCCAAATTCTTAAGAGTTGCAGCCCTGTTCCTGATTATACACCTAAAATCACCTCTAGCGGAAAAATTCGATTGAAAAA
This sequence comes from Promethearchaeota archaeon, assembly GCA_048939265.1. Lineage (GTDB taxonomy): Archaea > Asgardarchaeota > Heimdallarchaeia > Hodarchaeales > Hodarchaeaceae > Hodarchaeum. The sequence goes on along the minus strand of JBHLPQ010000080.1, from coordinate 477 downwards.
TTATCTAAAAGGACATTTAAACTTTTTACTTGCAGTTGATGTAATTTATGAGTTAGCAACTAAATACTTTTTATCACAAAAGAGAATTAAACTCAGCTCAAGTCAAGAAGCATTATTAGTAACGCGTATTCTCCAAGGAAGGACTTGGGGGCAAACATTAAGTAAAGTAGGATTGAAGTGGAAAACAGCTAATAGTCTGTTAGAGAAAGCTGTGGTTAAACTCGAGCAAGAGTATCTCTAATCTTGGCGAAGAAATCCTATTGATCAAGTATTGTATCTAGGGAGAAAAGCTTTGAATCTTCCTTTCCAGATAAAGAGGTTTCTGTTTTATCAGGAATCGTGATAAGGTTAGTAAACATGCGTACACGATGTTTATCGATTTGGATAGCACAGCAAACGAAATTTAATGAGCAATTACCTTGGGGATGATAAGTATCATCGCTGTATGTTTAACTACGTTCATCACAATGACAAAGA
>JBHLPQ010000079.1:0-16355 GCA_048939265.1 Promethearchaeota archaeon | reverse complement strand
GATTCCTTTTTCTCTACCTAAAGGTTTTACTTTTAATAGAATTATTACTTTTCTTTCTAGTATTATAAGTACATTAGGAGTTGTTGGTATGATTACGATCTATTTTGGCCTTTCTGAAAACCAAATTTTCCCTGTTTCATGTAATATTTTACCAGACGAAAATATTACTTTCTGGGAGAAAATTTCATCGGGAGGTCTCGTTCCGTTTCTTCTAAATGAAAAAATTAATCGTACCCCTCAATTTAATACTTCTATTTCCGCTTTCAAGATTCCTATATACTCCTATCGTTCTATTAAGGTTCCAACTTTATCCGAGGGTCTTTGTACTCAACGAAATCTACCTGGTGTAATCTCACATCCAGAATATCCACTTTGTGCTATCTCAGGTACCTCATCTTCATTTTCCAGTGCACATAAGTTACTTGAGCAGAAGAAAATAGAAATCCTTAAGGTTTTACATCCTTAGGGAAAAACGGATTCTAGCCAGAAATCCAATGTTATTAATTTCAAAATGCCTTTTTTTCCATCTTATGACTTGTTAGAGAAAAGCTTGTTATATTTTAACTAGAATAATGATATATCAATGAACTATTGATATAGAAATATTCTGTAATTTTGATTTATATAATTTGATTTTCTTAATAAGACCTAAATTAAGGAAATACGGACATAGAACCCTCTATTAATCGTTTGAAGGCAAAAGAAAATGGAAACCTTTATGAAGCATAATTTTTCCAAGACACATAGGTGTTAAAGTGGTTGGAACTGATTCAACGGCTAGCTTTGTAAGAGATGCGTTCAAAAAATGTAGTCCTGAATTAGTTTTCCGATTTTTTGGAAGTAATGGCAAAGTAATAGCAACAATTTCAAATTTATCAGAATTAATTTCTACACTGCCTGAAATTCCCGCAACAATTGCACAATTTCATATCTTTCGCGAAACAACTCAAGGTCTTTTTGAATCAAAACCACTTGACGGGCCAGTAGTACGTTCAGACCTTGCTTTGTGGATTAATTATGTTTTGGGTGACACGGAACTTTCTCGTAGAGTTTATGAAGTTGGAAAAGCTGAATCAGGTAATCCAGAGAATCTTAAGAAACAGGTTATTAAAATATTAAGACAACGAGAACAAGAATTAATAAATTTAATTCGTCCGCCTCAAATGTCTTCTTAAAATAATATTAGAAGCACTATCTTTCAACATTACATGAATAAGTCTTTTTTCAAGATTCTGGAAAAATAACACCAAACAGTATTAATTCTCCTCAATTCATTTCTTTTCGCCAAACATTCAAAAAATACGAAGAATCTTTTAATTTATCAATTTATAAGTAGATACGGTGTGGCTATGTTCATTTTACGACGATTATTCGGTTTTGATCCTCAAAATGAGTTTTCAAAGGCACGAATGGCTTTTGATCAAGGAAAATACTCATTAGCTTCTAAATTATTTGAGAAAACATACAAACAATTCGACACTATTGATATGAAGATTATCTCTTTAGAGAATGCTGCAATAGCTGCTGAGTATGCTGATATGTTTGAAAAATCGATAGAATTGTACTATCGTACCCTTCTTATAAAACTCTCCTCAGGTCAGCAACCCAAAGAAGTCTTAGATGACATTGCTAAAGCCGTACAGATGACTAAACATCTCGAGAAACCCTCTATTCCAGTTGACAAATTTAATTTCATGAAATTCTTGATTATTCTCTCTGAAAAAGAATTTGATCAATTAGATGCCTTTTATAAGAAACTAAACTTGGATTCTTCAGACAAATATAAAGCAGCAATTGAACGAACTTGGGTTTTGATTCACTCGAGTAATATGTCTGATAAAAAAGAATCTCTTCCCCAGGTTGACCTCCCAGATGAATTTTTTCCGATTCTACATGAAGCTGAAAAAGTTATGCAAAGATGTTCTCTATGTGAGATTGATCTAAGTATCCTTGGTCAAACTGAAGACATACAGAAAGGTACTGAATTTGAATTATCTGCGAGTATAACAGCTCAAGCAAATCTATCTATTGGAAAATTAAATTTAAAAACAGGGCCAAGAGGTAGAATATTAACTTCATCAACCCCCGAGCTTCCGTTAAAACTAAGTACAGGTGAAAATTATTCGATTATTTTTTCTCTTATCCCCAATCTGGCTGGTGAATGGCTATTAGGTCCTCTTTCTCTAATTTATTCGATCCCATCGGAGGAAGGTGACTATCCAGTAATCTCTGTACCAATTACTCTCTCAGTTAAAGATGCCCCACCTGCTTTAAAGTTGTCAATAAACTCTGAAACGATAGAAGAAGATTTTGACTATTTGATAACAATAACTGCTGAGAATGTTGGGAAAACAGGCCTTCAGGATGTGAAGATTGTTCCTGAAATTCCAGAAGGAATTAAGATTTATGAGGGAACAAGTGAAAAATATATCAGTACATTAGGAGAGGGTGAGTTGTTTCAATACGAGATCCGTGTCCGTTTCGATCTTGATAAATCTCATCTCTCAGGATATATTATCAAGGCAAATGGATATATTGAGGACAATAGAAAACTATCAAAATGTTCTATCAAACTAGGGGGGAGATAATGGGCTTCTGTACTAGTATAAAGAGTATTAGAGGACTTTTAAAAGGAAATGGGAGAAACTATTTTGAATATATGGATTGATTGATTAGCTTGATCGAAGACCGAGTCTAGCAATAAAAGTTGAATAGAATGCAAAACAATCGACAGATTCTTTCTCATTCAAAGTGATTGAGGAATGTACTATTCTATTTCGTAAATTTCGGAAGTGAACGATCTTTTTATCACTGGGAAGGTCGAATCCACAATTTCTAAGATTAGCTACCTGAAATTGAAAATCTGGTTTAGAATATATCGGATCTGTGATTAATTGTTGAAAACGGGTAGATAGGAGATTTTTGACGGCTGCATCAGCTTTAATCACAAAAAGTTCATAATTATTCTCCTTAAAAGCATGTTTGGCTTGGTTCCAAAGAACTCGAACATAATTAATATTTTTCTGTGCCTGCTCTGGATCTAAACTCTTTGTTGTGAATTCTTTAGATGAGGATTCTTGATAGTTCTCGATGGTATAAGATATCCTATTTATTACTTGACTGTAACCAAGATAAGCGAAGACATTTACAAATGACACAATGATGATCAGTAGAATTGTTGGTAATGTCAAAACAGTGCCCAGCTCAAGGGAATTAGAAATATCAATAGGAAGAATAGTGATTGAAAAAAAAGTAAACAACAGAAAATTCAAGATATCATAAATTATTATTCCAATCAGGAAATATAGAAGCCACTCTACTTTTCGACGAAGTCGTTTTGCTATAACCAATGTTTCTTCCTGGGATGACTCAATAAAGTTCAGCATTCCATATGTTTTGAAAGGAATATTTGTGATTGGGATTAAAATGGAAGTGTCTGGAACCTCTTTTATTTCAAAAAAGCCGCTAAAACTATTTTTAAGAATCTTGTAGGTTTTTTGTAACGATGTGGGAACTGACCATTGATTGATTTGGTACCACTTTCCTTTCCAATCCAGATAGGTAAGATATCCTGGCAATGCAAGTAATATAATTAAGTTAAGAATTATTGCGAGAGGTGTCCAAACGAATGGTCCTGGAATTTCAGGTAAATAATATTCAAAGTGAATATAAAACATGCCCACTGCATTCGATTCAGGGGAGACGATTAAATAGTATTTACCAGCATTGGATAACATTAAAGAAATATTGAACTGTTTATCAACATCTTGTGTGTTCTCTTCATAGAGTTCACCGACTCGACGTTGTCTTCCTTCATCTTTAATTTCAACCGTGCAATCTTCTAGGATATTGGCATCACTAGAATTTGGCCCGTATACACGAATAAAGACGTTTACTTCACTAGAATTCACTAGAAACCAGAAATAAAATGGTTTTCTTGGAGAAAAAGCTTGGTTGACTCGTATTGATATAGTTTGATTATGAGGAAGTCTACCTGCTGTATCAAAATCGTATAAGTATTGCTCTGCAACGAAAGATATGTTATATTTACCTGTAGGGGAGTATGCTTCAGGATTATGCGCAAGCACAATGAAGTAAGTATCTGAGCTATATGCATTCCAAGAAAAATTATATGAAGTGGTTTCGATTTGCGTTGGAGGAAGTACTGGATTTTGGGGATAACCTTGACGATATATCTGTATTTCTGCATGATATAGAACACTTGGTTCTGATTCTTCCAGAAATATGGTTCCATTTTGATTTTTATTTAAAAAAACTTTCCAGAAGTGTACTTCGTGGTCTAAAGTATAATTAGCTCCAGCGAAAGATTCGTTCACTTGTCTAGCGGAAATTTCATTGTATCCTGTGGTGGGTATTGATGCTAAAATTTTGTAGGATAAAGATTCATCTCCAACTATTTTTGTATAGTTGACTTGTAATTTCCAAGTACCACTTACAGATGCTTTCCATGACCCCAAATACTTTGTAGCATGAATAGTTCTTTCGATTTTGAAAATAGCCCCCATCGGATTATAAAGCGTTACATTATAGTCAGTACTCGGGTCAAGAGAAAAGTATACTGCCTGTCCTTGGATAATATCTTGAATGAGATAATTATGTGACGAAGAATCATTTGTGAAGAGGGCATTCTCAGGAACCCCATTTATTAAAACTTGATCGGACGAAATATGTACTTTATTTCGCTGATCTACCGTTTTTACTATAGCTGAACTTGAAAAAAATGGAGAAGACCAAATGCAGACGAAACTCAAAGCGATGACACAAAAAAAAAGATTTTTGAGTTTTTGTGATGAAATTTTCACTGGTATAACTCCATTGGGAGGGTTGTAGAACCATCAATTTAACAGTTAGTTTCTCTAATCATCTTTTAACTTTATAATATGAGAATAACTTTTATAGATTGAATCGATTAATCAAGATTAACTATAGAGCTATTATGGACTAATTTTAAAAAAGTAATCAATATCCCTTTTGATTAACTTAATATAGTTTGCAATTGAACATTCAGCTTGAAGGATAAAATATAATATTCTGGTTAGAATCAGTATTCCTCATTTTTAGATTGAATAAATTTGGATTTGGAAAAATTTGAGCAAGCGTATCCATGTCTTCAAGAAAAGACTACAAATTTCTCAGAAAAAATGGAATACAGTTCAAGGCCATTCATTAAGAACAGTAAACAATATTTTAACTATTCTCTCGAGATTAAATCTGACTCAACACCCTGATGCCTTTTCGAAGACACTACTTGCTAAATTTTGCGATATCCCTGAGCGATTATCTTATCATCTAGCAGAGCTAATAAATAAGAGCATTGTTGACCTTTTTGCTTATATAGATCAATTATCTGATGTTGTTCAAGAAATGAGGAAAATAGAACATACTTTTCGATCAGATTTCTCTGTTATGGCAAGGAAACATGTGGTAGAAGGAATAAATACATGGCCTTATGATCTCGAGATTATAGAGCAGGCAGAAAGAACCATCCAAGAAATTGTTGATATGTACGAGACCGAACTCACACTTCGAAAACAGTTAATAAAAGAAATACAAGAATCAGTTTCATTACAACCCTTACGGATCACAACCTACTTGGTTCTCTGGACATCAGAAATCTATATTGAACCTACTAGGATACATGAACTTATTGAAGAATTCACTCATGTCGAGAAAGTGTGTGAACGGGTCTTTCAACAGGATTCATATAATCCAGTTACGAAATCTCGCTAACACGCTCCATCAGTATAAGTAATTTGATTCTAAATTTTAGCTTGCATGAAAATCTGTTGATTTTAGAATACTATCGAGTGACCCTTTCTGGAATTCGTCAACTAAGAGACCTTGGATTTTGTCATTAATAGCATACTCAGGTTCTCCTTTCTCTAAATGCTCTTTAACTAAATTCATGGATGCTGCTAAGTCATTGCGAGCACTCTGTTCAAATCCAGTGTTAAAAATTGCAACTCCTCGTAACTGAGAGTTATGTGGCCCAGGTTGTGAAATAAAAACGCATTGTTTATCTCCTGCAGTTAAATGGTCAGGTGTGTGACCAATCAGGTCAGAACTCATTGATTGAATCGCGGAAAAAAGACCAGTATAAAGACATACCTCCTGCCCAGCAGGTCGGTGACTGGCGAATAAAGGAAGACCGCCATCATCGAAAATATATATTTCAGAATTCAAAAAAATCTTGTTTAAAACCTTAAAACGTTCATCTTCACAAGTATCGGAAAAAATCACGTCACGATTAGAGGGATTTTTTTCATTTGAAGTTTCAAATGAGGCTAGTTTCGGAATTACAGAATTTATTAGGTCTGTTGATGTTGAATTGTGTAATATGCTATCTATTGGATGAGAGTCAGTTAAAATAATCACAATATCATAATCAGACACTTGAGAAAAAGTTATATGGGAAAAAATCACTTCTATTTCTTTTCCAAAGATTTTAATAATTTGTCTTGAAGTTTTATCCATCGTTTTCAGACTTAGTGAATTTTTTGAGTTAATTGATAGGAATATTACCTGTAATTTTTCAAGCTCCTCAGGCAACACTGAAACCAGTTTCTCGCCAATTTGATCAATTGATTCTCCTATAGCTTTGCTTAAATCATTAGAGGATGAGATCCCATAAAACATATATTTAGAATTACCAAAAATTCTAATTAAATTTGAAAATGAAACTCCAATTCCTGATGGAGTAAGTCCCGATATGACACTATCCAAGAATATTAAGAAGTCCTGTTTTCCCTTTTCGAGAGAACAATCAAAATTAAAATAGCAATCTCCAAAAAGTTCCTTTTGTTTTTGTGATAACCCTTTTCCTGTGTCAATAAATAAAGGAATAGATCCTGAAAATTCAATAGAAGCTAATATTGCTCCAAGTAGTTTAAAAATTCCATCCTCCGAGGAATTGAATATGAATATCAAAAAGTAGGAATTCAGGAGACGGTATATCTGAGGCATCATTGTTTCAGAATCAAATATTACTACCTGATCACATATATCATTTCTATATGCTGAATTTGTTGTTATAAACAGTTGAGGTAGACGATCTTCATTTCTTGTGGCTAGGTAATCATTAACAATCCCTAATTCGGTTGTTAAGTCATTACCAATACACACAATCTTTCCACGAGGACGAAAGTATTCCAAAATCGAATTTTTATCAGTTTGTAAGCTCAAAGCTGATTTCACTTTCTGTAGCGGATCTAGCTATTCCTTTCTATTCTCATCATAGAAAGGGGGAAATTTAGAAAACAGGTCAATGTAATCTTCAATAATTACTTCAATACCCATATTATGTGGATCATACAATAGATGAGACATCATAAAATATTTAATTCTATATGCCAAAGAACATTCGTCTAACATCGAATTAAAGGTCTTGAGCTTCAATTCAAATAATAATAAATAATTAGAATAGAAGGTCATTCAAACTTCATAGAGAATTACGAAAGTAAATCTTTTTTTTACAGGGATTATTATTCTGCTTGTAAATACATCTAAGGAATAGTAGAATGAATAAAATCTTTATTTTCTTCTTTAATACATATGGTAGACTATCATGACTTTTGAAATTGAAAAATCTGAAGGTTGGGGCCGAATGGGAGTGGCATTCGGAAAGAATGGCTTTGAAACACCAAATGTAGTGAAACCTTGTTTTTTTGATGATTCTTACCATTCTCAATTCTATTGGCTTTCTACCTCAACTAAGTGTAAAATGAATGGAATTCATCCGGTTTCAGAAAAAGATGATAACAAAACGGAAGAAAAATCAAATTTCTTATATATTCCATCCTGTTTTATTTATCCTTCATTACAAATGCAAGGAAAATCTCTCGATGATATTACTTGCTATAATGAACTGTTTCCAATAGATATTAACAAAATATCAGGAGCAAGAGCAACTTTTCACCTTATCCCTTGGGATTTACCAACAATCCACTTGGATCAATTTGATAAATACTTGGAAAAGCTCAACGAACTTAATCCCCCTGAGTCAAATGATCAAATGAAATTAATTCTGAACTTTCCTTTAATTTCAGAGACCCTTAGAGCAAAAATTCCGCATCTAAGGTCTTCTGCAATTAGTGCAGTATGTCTAGGAGATCTTGCATCTTTATTAACACATCCATCACTTTTAATTAAATATTTAACTTTTGTTAAATCATGGGTACCTCCAGATGTGATGTTATATGCCCCTGCAGTTCCTTCAAGTTATATTCCAATTTTAGTCTATCTTGGAGTTGATCTTTTTGATTTATTATTTCTTGATTTATATGAAGTAAACCCTGAAAAGCAGTATAGTCCAATTCTTGAACAACAGACTACTTCAGAATCATTTCTTCAGGTTCTCGAACTTACTAAGAGAGCTTTATCATCAACTAAATTAAGGGATTTAAGTAGAATTTTTTCAAATTCTTACCCTCCTCTAAAAGCTTTATTGAGAATGTGTGACTCTCAACTTCCTCTAGAAGAAGGAACTCCGTTATATGCCCGTGCACTCTATTGTACTGACGAAACAGATTTCACACGGCCTGAGGTTACCCGTTTTCGTGAAAGAATAAAAGCTCGTTATTACCCACCTTCTCATATTAATGGGATTATTTTTCTCCCCTGTTCTGCTAAGAAGCCTTATTCACTATCAAAATCTCATAATCTTTTTCGAAAAGTAATTCATCATAGTCTAAAAGGAAGGTATCATTCTCTAGAAGAAATTATCTTAACTAGTCCCTTGGGAGTAGTACCACGAAATCTAGAGTATTGTTTTCCTGCAGCTCATTATGATATTCCTGTAACGGGTGAATGGAGTCAAATTGAAAGATGTCATCTAAATCAAGATCTCAGAGATTTTATGTCTAAACTTGAAACATCCATTCCCCTTGTAGGTTATGTTTCTGGTGTTGAACGAGAGATTTTAAAAGAAGTTTGCAGACAACAAAATCACCCAATACTTTTACTCGATCAAAACATAAAATCAGTAACCTCTAAAGAAGCGTTAGAAGAATTCTCAATGCTTCTCAAAGAAGCTTTCCAAATTCTTCCCAAATCACCTAAAATCCCATCCCAGCAAATATTTCTAAGAACAATCGCAGACTTTCAATTTGGGAAGGGAAGTGGATCATTATTAATTCCTAATAATGCTAAAATTCGAGGTCGAAAAGACCGGGGTATCAGGGTTCAGCTTGATGGTGACCACCTACTCACTTTTCGCCCAGAAACGGGCTATTTAACACTCTCTCTTAGGGCAGGAAAGCTTTTATTACCCCACACTCATAATATGGTTACTTTTGATGGTAAAACGATAGAAGGCTCTACTGTTTTCACGAAAGCGATAATCAAAGCTGATTCAGAAATTCGACCAAATGAAGAGGTATTGGTTGTTAATAATAAAGGGGACCTATTAGCAGTAGGAGTTTCACGATTATCTGGAAATTTATTGGTAAAAATGAAATCGGGAAAGGGGATAAATATTCGTCAAAAAGTGAAATAAAATGCCTTTACACACGAATTCATTATTAGCTTCTAAAATTACTGAACTAAGAAAGGATTATTTCAACAAACGATTTCCAAAATATCAGCCCAAATTATGGAGTTCTACTACTGAAACAAAACAGAACACAATTATTGTAATGATAGTTCCGACTCGAGGATGTAGTTGGGCTTTTTCAGAAGCTGGGGGATGTTCAGTTTGCGGTTATATTAATGATTCTTCCCATGAACAACCCATTCCACAACAAAGAATCCTTGAAGAAATTGATCGTTCTTTAAGTCAGATTGATACGAATAAACCTATTGAATACAAGTTTTACAACTCTGGGAGCTTTTTTGATGGAAAAGACGTACCAGAGAACTTAAGAGATAAGATTCTTGAAAAAATTCGGAGAGATAATAGAATTTTCAAATTAAGTGTTGAAAGTAGACCAGAGTTCATTATAGATCAACTAGATGTCGTAAGAGATACTAAAAGGAAACTAAAACCTATTCAACTTGAAATAGGAGTAGGTCTTGAGAGTTCTAACGACTCTATCTTGAAGGATTGTTGGAACAAAGGTTTTTCTTTTCAAGATTATAAAAAAAGTGCACAAAAAATCAAGTCACTGAATATCAGACTTAAAAGCTATATTTTAATAAAACCTCCGTTTTTAACTGAAATTGAGGCAATAGTTGATGCAATAAAGACTGCTCGTGATGCAATAACTATTGGTACTGATATTATTTCTTTTAATCCCTGTAATATTCAAAATGGAACCCTAGTTAATTATTTATACAAACAAGACCGTTATAAACCCCCTTGGATTTGGTCTATATTGTTTATTGTGAAGAAAATTAGAGAAATATCCCCAGATATTGAGATAATTTGTGAACCGACCGCTGGAGGAAAACCACGAGGAACTCATAATTGTGGAAAGTGTGACAAAACAGTTCTTGGCTTTATTGACAAGATTATTAACAGGGAAAAGATACCAGACAACCTCTCTACAATTTGTACTTGTTTTTTAAAATGGCAAGTTCTTGTCAAGACTCCGATTGAGTCATTCCGCTTGCGAAATCTATCACGATTAAGACGTTTTGATCCTTTACGTGAATAAAAGCATTTATTTCAAAGAAGAAAGTGTTTCCAAAAGTTCATCATTTCCCTCAAAAACATACTTCTTATCTATTGACCTTTCAAGCTCGGATAGCACTTTTTTGGATGTTTTACTTAATTTTTTAGGAAATTTCACGACGACTCCTACGTGCATATCTCCTCTCTGGGAACTATTTGGATGGGGAGCGCCTTTATTACGGAGTGTAATAATTTTTCCATGCTCTGTTCCAGGATCAATTTTAATAGTTTCTTTCCCGTTTATGGTTGGAACTTCAACTTTTGTGCCAAGAATGGCATCAATGAAACTGATTGGATATTCTAAAAGGATATCAGAACCGTTTCTGCGAAAAAATGGATGTTCATCCACCATTATCACAAGATAAAGGTCTCCTGCTGGCCCTCCCAATTCTCCTGGTCGGCCTTCACCTTGAATGATAACTCGCATACCAGTGTCTACTCCTGGAGGAATATCAGCAGAAACGGTACGGAATTGTTTTACTTTACCAACACCCTCACAAGTTCCACACTCTGCACCTTTTGGAGTAGTTTTTCCTTCTCCATGACATGTTGGGCATGTAGATATATTTACAATTTGACCAAATGCTGATCTTTGAATTCTTCGGATTTCTCCAGTTCCTTGGCACGTATTACAAACTTTTTGCGTTTTTCCTTCTTTAACCTTGGTACCATGACAAGTTGGACACTGTGCCCAATTAGGCACTTTTATTTTCTTTTGTAATCCTTCCATTGCTTCTTCAAAAGAGATTTCAAGATTTAAACGTACATCTTGGCCTCGTCTTGCTCTAGGGCGCGATGTTCTTGCACGAGAACCCCCACCAAATGCACTAAATAAATCGTCAAAAATCCCAAAGCCACCAAAGAGATCATCAAAACTAATACCAGAAAAATCCCTAAATGGGGTTCCTGATAACCCTGCATGACCAAAGCGATCATAAGTAGCCCGTTTATCGTTATCTGAAAGAACCTCAAAAGCTTCAGCTACTTCTTTAAATTTTTCCTCTGCATCTGGATCATCAGGTTTCATATCAGGATGATATTTTCTCGCAAGACCACGAAATGCTTTTTTAATTGTTTTTAGGTCTGCATCTCTTGATACTCCTAAAACCTCATAATAATCTTTCTTTGTCTTTTCGCTCAGCACTGTCACCTTACTTTGAGAAGAGATTCAAAATGAAAGTTAATTAATGCTACTCATCGTCTACGATTTCATAATCAACATCGACAACTTCAGAATCATCTGTTCCACCTGGAGCCCCTTGGAAACCAGATGTACCTGCCTGTTGAGCTTGGGTTTGAGACTGCTGAGCTGCTTGTTGTGCATAAAGCTTTTGAGCAAGTTCATGTGTAATTTTTTCTAATTCATCACTTTCTTTTTTAATCTCAGGAATGTTATTCGTAGTTAACGCATTTTTCACTGCTTCGATTTGTTTTTCTGCTTTTGAACGCAAATCAGCGTCAACTTGAGCGCCCAAATCTTTTATTAGCTTTTCAGATTGGTAAACTAATGAGTCAGCTTTATTCCTAGTTTCTGCTTCTTCAAGTCGTCTTGCATCTTCTTCTTCGTATTGAGATGCTTCACTAACCATACGTTCGAAATCGCTCTTAGTAAGCCCACTTTCACTCTTAATAGTTATTTTTTGTTCATTTCCAGTACCAAGATCTTTTGCAGAGACATTAACAATTCCATTTGCATCAATATCAAAAGTTACTTCTATTTGCGGAACTCCTCGGGGAGCAGGAGGAATACCAACTAATTGAAAACGGCCAAGAGTTATATTATCTGCTGCCATCTTACGTTCACCTTGTAGTACATGGACTTCGACAGATGGTTGATTATCCGCCGCTGTGGAGAATATTTGGCTCTTTTTAGTTGGGATTGTAGTATTTCTTTCTATTAATTTTGTAAACACTTGGCCTAAGGTCTCTATTCCAAGTGATAGAGGAGTAACATCAAGTAACAAAACATCCTTTACTTCCCCCATTAAGATACCAGCCTGAACAGCGGCACCTAAAGCGACACACTCATCAGGATTGATTTCTTTTGTTAGCTCTTTACTAAAGTAAGTTTTTAATGCAGATTGAACTGCAGGTACTCTAGTTGAGCCACCAACAAGCAATATTTTATCAATTTGGGAAGGTTGAAGTTTTGCATCCGCCATTGCTTGATGAGTAGGCCCCATAGCAGCTTCAATCAGATCTGCTATCATTATCTCGAATTTTGAACGTGATAATGTGAGATTTAGATGTTTTGGGCCAGTATTATCAGCATAAATGTAAGGTAAGTTGATATCAGCAGATGTTTTTTGTGACAGTTCAATTTTTGCTTGCTCAGCTGCATCCTTTAAGCGTTGCATTGCCATCGGATCTTTTGAGAGATCTAAACCAGTTTGTTTCTTGAATTCTTCTATCATCCAGTCCATAATACGTTGGTCAAAGTCATCCCCACCAAGTCGATTATTTCCTGATGTAGCTTTGACTTCAAAAACACCTTCGGATAATTCCAAGATTGAAACATCAAATGTACCTCCTCCTAAATCAAAAACTAAAACAGTCTGCTCTTCCTCTTTATCAATTCCATAAGACAATGAGGCACTTGTTGGTTCATTGATAATACGTAGGACTTCTAGTCCTGCTATTTGTCCTGCATCCTTGGTGGCTTGTCTCTGGGAGTCGGAAAAGTACGCTGGAACCGTAATAACTGCTTGTTTAATAGGTTCACCTAAATAGGCTTCAGCATCTCGCTTAAGTTTCTGAAGGATCATCGCACTGATCTCAGGAGGCTTGTAATCTTTTCCGTCAATATTCACGGAGTATGTAGTACCCATTTCTCTTTTTATGGATCTAATCGTACGCTCGGGATTTGATACTGCTTGTCTCCTGGCTAAAATGCCGACTACTCGTTCTCCTTCCTTAGTTATAGTAACCACTGAAGGAGTGATTCTTTGTCCTTCTGCATTTGGGATAATTTTTGCTTTTCCGCCTTCTATAGTTGCAATAGCGGAAAATGTTGTCCCTAAATCGATACCAATTGGTTTTGCCATTTTATTTTTCATCTTCTTTTTTTGGTTTAGATACGATAACTTTTGTTGGCCGCAATACTATTGAATTCAAAAAATATCCAATTTGGACTTCCTCTAGAATGATATCTTCTTCAGCCTCAGAATCATGTTTTACAAAGACAACTTCATGGAAGTTCGGATCAAATTTCTCACCAAGAGCTGGAATTTTCTTGATACCTTCATTTTTTAAAATGGTTTGAAATTGTTTATAGATTGCTTGAAAACCATCAATTAGTGTTCCATGCGTTGCTGATCTGTTTGTTAAGATCTCTGTTTCTGCTTTTTGAAATGTGTCAGCCAGATCCACGAGCTTCAATAATAATCGTTCATTTGCTTGTTTCACAATTTTGGTTTGTTCTTTTCTAGTTCGTTTTTCTAAATTCTCGTAATCTGCTAAAGCACGCATGTAATTTCTTTGAGCTTTATCAAAAAGCTCATCTTTCTCTTCAAGTTCTTTGTAAACTCGTTTTAATTCCTCAAACAGCTCTTTGTTCGTAGAACTCTTTGTTTTACCTAAAACTGATTCCTCTTCTTTTTCAGCTTTCTGAAGGGTTTCATCTTCAGCTGTTTCTATCTGGTAATCAATATCAACAATGTCTTCCTTGCTCTCATTAGAGTTTTTCGGATTCTTTTGGTTCATTGTATATACCTCATTCTTGTTTTGTACTCAATGACGATTCCAAGCGGTTCATGAGATGAATACCTTTCTCAGGTAACAAATTCTTTTCATACAACCTCCTCAGAGACGCTAAAAGTTCTGGGCGTTCAGTTTCGATTTCTTTTTGGATTAAATCAATGGTTATGGGAGCAGAACTTGAAAAAATGGTATATGCAAGCTCTCTATCTTTTCGGTGTGCGTCACCTTCGAGTTTCATTGAAATCGTTTCATTTAATTCCCCAGTAATTGTAAGTTTTCGACTTAGAAGAAATGTTTCAATTGATCCAAGTTGATCAAGTACATTATCTATTCTACTGATTTTTTGATCAAAATCAACATCACTTTTTTCTAATGCTTCTAGTACATTTAACGATAAATCTCTACCTAAAGATTCGACATGATCCAAGGGAAACGATCGTTTTTTGTTATATTCTCCGATTGATATTTCAAAAACGTCAAAATTAAAAGAATGTTGACTTAAAGTAATCCTAACAGAAAGATTTTTTGCTATTCGATATATTTTCCTTGAAGGGCCAAAAGGGCCTTCAACAGACTCTCGAACAATCCAACCTTTTTCCATTAGACAGTTGAGATGTCTTTGAAGAGATTGTTGTGTCTTATTCAGTTCCTGTGAAAGCTGGAAAAGATATTTTGGCTCATTTGCAATGGATCTCAAAATCTCTCGGCGTGTTTCGCTACCAATCAACTCAAAGAATTCATTTTCATCCACAGGAAGGGTGTCTCCCTTACAATTAATCCTTACTCTTCATTCAGGCTAAAAAAGCTAATCAATTTTAAAGCTTATTAGCACTATAGCTGACTAGTCAGCTGATGTGCTAGTTAAAAACTTATTCTTCCTCCTCATCAGGACTTGATTCTAGAAAATCAGGATTCTGTGTCATTA
The DNA here is from genome assembly GCA_048939265.1 of Promethearchaeota archaeon. Taxonomy (GTDB): domain Archaea; phylum Asgardarchaeota; class Heimdallarchaeia; order Hodarchaeales; family Hodarchaeaceae; genus Hodarchaeum. Next base: position 1,101 of record JBHLPQ010000079.1, on the reverse strand, counting down.
AAATTCTCATTTCTTCAATTGAGAGGGTTTTCTTTTTTGTCTGACTTAATTTTTCGCGGATTTTCGCACTTTGTTCTTCGAGCATCTCAGCAGTGGCCCTATCTCTTTCAACTTGAACTCGTTCCTTTCGAAGACGACTTTGTTCTCTTAAAATACTAGATTTTTCCCGAAGAGTTTTGTTTAATGCACGAAATTCCTCACGTAACCCTCGGATTTCCTCTACTCTCTCGAGAAATACCTTATGTCCACGATCAGCTTCGTCTTTCGCCCTTTTCCCAGCTTCGTATAAATCAGTTAATTGTTGATGTGTTTTTTGTGATTTTTCAACTAATTCAGAGAAATCCTTCCAACTATGATCAAGAAATCCCCGGAGATTATCGATCTCACGATTCAACTCTTTTCGTGCATTTAATTTTTCTTCTGATACTGATATTTCTCCCAATTGTTCCATTAAAGTATTTACTTGTTCAGTTAACATTCTTTCCTCTGCTACTCCCATTGAAGGAGTTGTTTGAATTTTCCAGTCTAATTTATCTATCCGCTTACGAATACTCTTTGACTGTCTAATCTCTTTCTCATCGATGTCCATTGATTTAATTTCAGCATGTAATGACTTAACTTTCTCAATAAGGCCTTTCATCTCCTCAAGGACACTTCGCCGAACCATTTTTAATTCTTGGATTGCGCGATTGTTTTTATCTCGTATTTCTTTAAGCTCTCTCACTTGGCCAAAATTTTCTGAAGCTATTGCATTCAGTTCATCCCTTTCTGCACGAGCTTGATTACGCTCTCGCTCTAGATTTCGAATCTTACTGAGTAATTGAGATTTTTGATTCCGAAGCTGAATGATTTCATCTTTCAAAAGCCTAAGGTCATGAACTTCGAAGGCCTTGGCCATTTATAACACACCATTAGGAATTAAATAAACAATGATTGATAAGATTATGAGATTATTCGTAGAAAAGCCCTATAAATCGTATGATAAGGAAAAAAAACCCAATATAAAATATCTTTGATTGATTCTGTTAAGGGCTTCCATGTAAAGAATTTTTTGAGTGAGTTAGTAAGATTGATTTATTATTGGAAATGTTGCCCATTTTG
>JBHLPQ010000231.1:0-5583 GCA_048939265.1 Promethearchaeota archaeon | reverse complement strand
CTCGCCAAGGCATTCAGCCCGTCATGTAGAGGGTTTACGGTTCAGGGGACCCCTAGCCCCCCGCCTAGACCCGCCACAAACAACTGATGCATGGAAAGATTAAAAGTTTGTCACCAAAACAAAGATGCGCGCGCAGACATTCTTCTTTCCTAAATATCGTTTCTTGGATTTCCGATAGCGAATTTTCATTAATGAGCACTATAAATCTCTTCATTTCTAAAATCTATAAAATAAGTCCTGCAACGAACAACTAAATCCCAGAGACAGATGATAATAAAAGTAAATAAATCTCTACCTCTAATCGTCCTCAAGAAGTGTGTTTCTTATTTGGTGTATCTCCAATTTCCCAATGAGTGCGTATTGAAGTTCCAAGAATCAAACTCATTTTAACTATGATTAGAGATGCAAAAAGAAAAAATTGATTGGAAACAAGTTTCTTTTAGTTTGTCAGTTATGGGTCGAAATGAACTACCCCCTCATAATGGATTAGGGAGGGATCAAATTCATCAATCCATTTTTTCCCTTGTCCGTGAATATTAGCTAACTCTTCAGTACCACCTATTATTCTCCAGTTTGTAACAGAACCACCAATAATCAAGTCACCTGAATATACTTGTCCATCAATCTCTGGATCAGTTAATGTTATTACCTCTATTGGTACAATTTTCCATTCTAGAGTATCCATTTTGGCTATTGTCCACCAACCGATGATATAACCTGAACCTTCAATACCTCCGAACCATTGTGCATCAAATTGATAGGACCAAGTTTCGGTATAACTTTTACCTCTATGTATAAAATCTACTGATGAGGGATCAAACAATATAGGAATGTCACCATTTACTTCAATGAATTTATCGTTCTTAGCAGACACTGATGAAATTGGTGAAACTAACATAACAGCTACTAGAACACAGAATAAACTAACCAGGGAAATTTTCTTCTTCATTTTTTCACCTCCCCAGCAATTAAAGATTTAGCATTCCGAATAGGTCTTTTTTCAAAAAAATATGAAAGGATTTTTGTTGATTTTTGTTGATTATAACCAAAGGAAGTTAGAATTAATATACTTCAAACAGAAAATCAGTTCTGCTAGCAAAGATTAAGTTGCGTTTATTCTATTATCTCTGTTGTTCAATGTACTTTCTAACATTTTCCTTGTCGCGTAAAACCCGGACTTTTTTAATCTTACCTCCCCGCCCCCGTTCCCCAACGAAAATTCGAATCTCAATTAATCCTAGCTTCTTTAGTTCATTTAATGCAAGACCAGTGCGACCCTTAGATTTGTACATGCTATATTGAGAAATTTTTGCTTGTTTAACAATTTGATTTAATGTTCTCCATCCACATCTTTCCTCGGGCAGTCTTCCCTGGAAGTTATCATCCACAAAAGCCTTGACCAGATAATCAAAGGCTTTCTGAGCGGCTTCTGACTCAAATTTGATCTTCGAAATCGGTGTTGATGCTTCTTCCTCTATAGTTATGGAGAATTCTGGCTGGACAGTTATGGTGATCGGTTTGACATGACAAGTTCTGGTTTCCCCCTCTGTATCAATGTAGATTACCTGAGGACTAAAAGTGAAGACTCCTGCCTTGGAAGCCTGAACTTTAAAATTAATTATTTCAACTTCAAAAGCTCCAATTTCCATCTGTTCCCTGCCAAGATCTCCTTTTTTAATGAACCAATGGGAAGGTAAGGCAGTAACTTTGAAATTTTCAGCGGGTATTATTTTTTTCACTTTAAGCATGGATATTGGTCTAGTTGAAGCATTAATTATATCAAGGTGGATTTCAAGCTCTTCCCTAACCTTGGCTTTTCTTCGCATCAATAAGTTGGCTTGCAACTTTACGTTAGAGAACCTTTTCTGAATTCTAGTTAATAATTTGTGATGTTCCGCTTCTTGGATTTTAGCTTCAATGGTGTAACCTTGATTTTGAAGAGCCCAAGCATAATTAATTCTCCAACCTAACTCGTACACTGCATGATTATAAAATTTGGTCATTAGCATTTTCCGCATTTTTTCGAAATTTTTACTTGAATCTTTCCATTGTTTTTTTGTTGCAAGTAGAACTGCTTTGGCTAAAACGATCCAAAAATGGTTCTTTGGATGCTTGAGAATTTGTTTGGGTATTTTGTTGAAGGAATTGAAGTAATATTCTGATTGTTCTAAATCTCCTAGTCTGGAATATAAATTTATTAAAAACGCATAAATTCTGCTTTCAAGACCCTTAGCATCTGTTGTGCTAGTATATTCCAAGGCTTTCATTAGATATTTTTTTGATTCTTCAATATTTTCCGCCTCCTGAAGTCTTATTCCAAGGGCAAATGCAGATTCAGCTGCATTTTCAAAGTCACCTATCTTTGTTGCTAACTTCAGGAGTTCATAATAATTGGTGACACGACGTTTGTAATCACCTAATCCAATTAAACTAAAACCATGATTTCCGTTTATCGTAGTGATTAGTTCTCCTCGGCTGTCACCCAAATGATGATATAGAGCTACTGATCTTAGAATTTCGCTGATGCCTTTTTCAGGATTGTTTTTAGTCATGAGACGACTGAACCCTGTTCCTAATAATACATGGGCTATGTCAGGAAGAGAATATTCTTCTTCAAAAATCTTTAGAGCTTCTTCATGTTCTCTTAATGCACCTTTGAAGTCACCGAGCCAAGTTAGAGCTCTCCCCTTATTCCACCGGATTCTAGCTTTTTCTAGACGATTCGGAGTTACAAATTTCTCAGCTTTTTTTACTAGTTTCATTAAACGAAATGGATTCTGGTCCTTATACCAGAGTGCCTCCATTTCTTTTCTATATGCTCTCAAGCTAACAGCAGTTATCTCAGATTTGGCTAGATTTTCAAAGGTCTTTATGGCTTCCTCGAACATACAATTAGCATAGTAAGCGTCCCCTAAGCCTTCCAAAGCAACATTTCGCTCAACACTAAATCCATTAAGTTCAGTAACTGATTCCAGAACATATTTGAAATATTTAATAGCTTCTGTATTACTGAATCTTGCCAAAGCATCTTGTCCAGCTGCGAGAGAATATTTCACTGATTTCTCTCTATTGCCAGCTTGAACATAATGATGAGCCAAGTCACTAAGCAAAACATCTTTGCCTGCTTTCCATGCTTTTTCTATTTGTTCAGCGATTCTTGAATGATATCCCCGCTTCAGAGGCAAGGAGATCTTTTCGTATAACACTTCTTGGAACTTTGCATGATCAAACCTGAACAAGTTTTCTTCTACTCTTACAAGAGATGTAGAGTTCAAAATTTCATTTAGCAATTCGAGAATTTCCAGACTATCTTTAGAAAGTACAGCACCAATCAAATCTGGATTGAACTTATCCCCTATAACCGAAGCAACATCAAGCACTCTTCTTTGGTCAGGTTTCAATGTACTTATTCTTCGCTGAATGACTTCCTTAACTTTGGATGGCATGCCCAGCTTGTCAACTAAAAGTCGCCATTGATTCTGTTCTCGAACAAGGTTTCCCTGTTCAGATAGCATTCTCAGAAATTCGACCACGAAAAGAGGATTACCCCTGCTTTCTTCGAAAAGTCTTGTAATAAGCTCCGGATTGACTTTCCCACCCAACATGTTTCCAGCAATTGCCCTAACCTCATCCTTATCAAGATTTGTCAGTTTAATTTCTTTGAAAAGACCTTCTCGACCCATAAGTTGTATGGTCTCCACAAGCGGGTGGGGGTGTCCATTAGTATCATTGCTGAGTTCTTTGCTTCTGAAAGTGACCAAAACAAGAATCTTTTCGTCAACTATAGCACGGGAAATGTAGTGAAGAAGGGCGAGTGAAGCTGAATCAGCCCAATGCATATCCTCCAAAACCAGAATCAATGGCTTCATCGATGACATAAAAAGCAGTTCTCTGGTCACAGATGCGAAAGCTTGGTCTTTCCACACCTGCGGAGATACAGTCTTGGTTTTCTCCAGTTTTTCAGTGGTGTAAGTTTCTGACAGCCACGACCTCAAACTTGCCCGCTGACTATCAATAGCTGCTACTTCTCGACTCGACAGACCGATCCTAAAGGCTTCAATGAATGGAAAATAGGGCAATTCAGCATTACTAAGGCACCATCCAGACAGTATTGTGATTTCTTTCTTTTTTACTAGTTTTAGAAATTCATTAATCAGCCTTGTTTTTCCTATCCCAGCTTCGCCATAGATGAAAATAGTTTTTCCTTTTCCCTTTAGAGCCGAGTCTAAGCTAATTTGCAGTTTCCCTAGTTCATCTTCTCTTCCCGCAAGAACTGGTTCAACTAGAAAAGACGATTTCAACATATATCTCCGCTTTGGCTTAAGTAAGGTTGTATAGTCAACATTTTATTTGTTCAAATAGCCTGAAAAAACTTTTTACCTTAAAATAAGTAAGAAAAATAACTAATTCAACAGATTTTTGATCTGTAGAATGTCTCACTCGAGTGAGTTAAACAACTCAGATAAATAATAAATAATAAAAAGGCTGATTAGTGAAAATGATTTGCTGATGAATGCCCGATCAATTGCACTAATTGCTATCTTTGCCGCCTTAGCCATTGCCTTAAACGTTATTAGAATTCCGGTGTTTTATTGGCCGGGTTGGTTCTATACTATATGTGACATACCGGTAATGGTAGCCTTCTTCCTTTATGGTTTCAGGGTTGCCTTTCTAGTTGAGGTTTTGCACATTGCAGGTCAGGAGATCTTCTTTCCTGTGGGACTAGGGGGCATCGTTGTATATCCCATGGGTCTTATATTCCACTTGTTTATGTTTTTTGGCATTTATTTAGCAAATAATTTTATCAGACGTAAAGTCGCCTCAAGGGGCCAATTTGGTGAAAAAAAGAGAGTAATCTATTTGACTGGTCTTGCCACTGCTTTTCGGGGGGCACTTATGCCTATAATCGATTATGGTGTAGTGTACAATATTCTGCTACCTCTTGTGCTTGGAGTAGCTATTCCCCAAACGTACATTTCTGCATTAGTACCCGGTTTTGTCCTCTTCAATGTAACAAGTACTTTGTATCTTGTTCCTATTGCCTATTTCATAGCGAGAAAAACAAGCAATTATCTAAAAATAGAGAAAACTTTCCTGATATAGACCTAAGATGAAAAAGAGTCATTTTTCTTCCAAAAAAGATAAAATAATGTTTGATTGAGCTGTGCAAGACGTTGGAGCACTTGAGCTAAATCGCTAGTTTAATTGTGCGCGCGTACACCCATTAATCTAAAATATCAAGGAAGAAAACTTCATCATCTAAGCAGAGGTCACAGAGGTTTCCATCACCACACGAATTACACGTAAATTCTCTACAATCACTACAATAGAAGCCGTCTTCCTCTGGAACTTAGACCGCATATGTTACATTTTAGCATAAGCTACTCCTCACTCAAGTGCAGCAATTGAGCATTTATTCCAAAAAGAAGTTGACTTGTTAGCCATAGAAGAAGTTTATGAATTATGACTATGGGTTCCATTTGTTTCTAGCAAGCGTGCGCATATTCTTTCGCATAAGTTGGGAAAACAAAGGATTCAACTCTGGTTAGTTCAGCTATTTTGTTCGGGCGTATGCCTCTACCA
>JBHLPQ010000078.1:0-16638 GCA_048939265.1 Promethearchaeota archaeon | reverse complement strand
TCTCTCCTGTGGTACCCCTTACAATTCAAAAAGCTATATCTGATACTTTAAATATCCCTTTAGAAGCAAGAACAGTTGCTAATTCAGATTTAGTTGGGAGTTTGGCATTTGTTACTAATTATGGGGGATTATTTACACCTCTTGCAAGTGAAGAAGAAGTTCTTGACATAAAAGAAATACTGCACCTCCAGCAAGTCGGAGTTGGAAGTGTTAACAAGGGTTCTGAATTTGTTGCCTCTGGAATAATTGGAAATACTAAGGGATTACTTGTTGGGCGAGAAACAACAGGTATTGAAACAATGGAAATAACACGCTGCTTCTCTTAACAAGTCAAAAAGAAGACTTGAATTACTTACGAATTTAATTTAAAGAAAGTAAAAAAAAGAAATAGATTGAAAACAAAACACAAGCAAAGAGAGAGATAACATGAAAGATGAAGTATCTGTGAAAATCTTTAGAATTTCGGGATTTTTCAAGCAAAGAAGGCAAACAACATCTTTTTCCAAAGAACTATGTGCATTAACGGAACAGCAAGCTAAGGACAAACTTTTTTCAGAATTTGGAAGTCGAAATCGCCTGAAGAGAGGACAAATTCGAATTACTTCAATTGATGTGATTGCCCCGGAAGATATTACGGATCCTTTTGTACAAAAATTAGTAGAAACCGACTTCAAAATTCCATACGAGGAATGATGGATGTCAAACTCAACTATACCTAATGAAGTTATTTCACGTGTAAAGGATCTTCAAGAAAATATTGATCAATTTCAAGCAAATATTGCAGCAATAGAGCAACAAGTCAATCTTATTTACAGAGCAATGAGCTCATTAAATGATGCGATAAAAACTCAAAATGAGCTTAAGGCAAGTAAACCAGGAGACGAAATATTAATCCCAATTGGCGGTTCAAATCTTATTCTATGTAGCATAAAAGATCCACAAAAAACATACATATCGATGGGTTCAGGAATTACCCTTCACACAGACCTGTTAGATTCTGAAGAACGGAACAAGACCCAATTAGAAAATCTAGAGAATAGTATGAAACAACTTCAAGAACAACACTCTCAATTGTCTCAGAAATTAACCTCAAACAGACAAGAATTACTCAATATCGCTCAAAAATATCAATTTTTATAATGTAAGAGATCTAAGGAGAATTAAATACGAGTTAATTTTTTTTCAGCGTTACAAAGATCAATAAGTAGTAAAATCACCTTATTTTTGGAGGTACGATTTTAAATTGTCAACCCTAAAACAAGGAGTGGATAAATTTCTCCGAAAAGTCTCTACGTATGAGATCAATGAAAAAAATATCCAAAAAGCGATCCGAGAATTTGAATTACTTCTAATAGCAAATGATGTCTCTTTAAAAGTAGCAAAACAGATTTCAAAAAAACTAACCCAAAAAATGCTTGGGGAACGTGCAAAAAGATTCAGTGACTTATCAACAATAATTCCTGTTTTTGCAAAACCTATCATTCTTGAACTTATTTCCCCCAAGGAGACTTTGAATCTCATTGAGGTCTTAAAGAAACACCAGAAGCAAACGTCTCAGGGGATTTCAAAAGAGCCTCTAAAACTTTTATTCCTAGGAATAAATGGTACTGGCAAAACAACTTCTATAGCAAAAATAGCTTTTTTATTAAAGAAGGAAGGATTTCATGTAGTACTCGCTGCAAGTGATACATTTCGTTCAGGCGCTCAAGAGCAACTGGAAATTCATGCAAATCGACTTGGTGTTAAATTAATTAAAGGGAAATATGGTAGTGATTCTGCAGCAGTAGCTTATGATGCTATTGCACATGCGAAAGCGAAATATGCAGATGTTGTTCTAATTGATACTTCTGGGAGAATGGCTGTAAATCGAGATCTAATGCAAGAAATGAAAAAAATACATCGAGTGACTAATCCAAATTATACAATACTAGTTGTTGATGCCTTGGCTGGAAATGATGCAACGGAACAAGCAATGGATTTTAACAAAGAAATCACTTTAGATGGAATTATTCTTGCAAAAATGGATGCTGATACTCGTGGAGGGGCTCTATTATCGGTTACTTATGCTACTGATGGAGTTCCCGTATTATTCATAGGAAACGGTCAAGAATATAAAGATTTAGACCTGTTTCAGCCGGAAAAGTATGTCAATGAGTTAATAAAAGCTAAAGGTTGATATTGTCTGTAGAATGGGTCTACAATTCCAACTCTATCGTCTAAAGTTTACTATTTAACAGCTCCGCTTGTTTTGCAGCTTTCATCAACAACAAATCAACTGTTTTTGTTGTAACGTAATTAGCTGCAAGAGATAGTGCCATAACTTGAGAAATCGCATTTTTCAACAGAAAAGGCACCGAAGTAGTAGTATAGTAGGCGACTTTTGGATTTATTGCTAATATCAAGGCATGTAAATTAGCTTGTTGTAGATCTGAAATAATTTGATCCTCATCTACATCAAGTATTCTCCCGTCTATTATTTTTCCAGCTTCCAAGACCGTTTGAAGTTTTAAACCTACTTTAAAGGGTTGAATTCCTAATCGAGCTAGTACAGTTGCATGAGCTTCGGTTACAGTCTCATTTTTGGATAGAACCTTGGCTGTTTTCGAAATCCTTATTTTTCCTTTCTCAATTCTTGTTTGTAACCCAATAGATCCTAACTCTCCAATTATTGGCCCAGGATCTAAATTTGTAAGACCTTCTGACACATAAACATCGATAGGTGATACTTGACCAGCTTTTGCAGGAGCAGGAACCTGATTTTGATTTAGGAATTTTTGAAGTTTGAAAGGATTTGTATTAGTAAAAATAATAGCACAAGAACCGTTAACATGAGGAATAAGCTTAGTAATCTCTTTTTTGCCGGTTTTTTTCAGAGCTATTGTTTTAATTGTATTCTTAGCTACTTTAATTGTCGCTTCGACTTCTCCAGATCGCATTGATGAACGGATCCCTTGAAGTGCCTTTGAACTAATTCCACTTAAACTAGCCAGAGCTATAACTGAGTTCTCTTCTACTAAGTTTACTATCGTGTCAATCTGTCCCATTTTCCTCTTCTGTCTTGCTTCTGAGCGAGTAGTGGAGATAGCCATACTGATCACTTTTCAAAAATCTTTTTTTCAGTCACTTCTTTTAATTTAGGGACTCCTGTGCGATATATTCGACATTTTGGCTTTTTCTATCAATATTAATAAGTTATGTTAATTGGTACACTGATTCCCGAGACTTCTATCTGCTTTAATAAACAAGGATTTAAAGAGTTCTTATAACTCTGAATCTTCATCTTGTTCTTCTTCACTAGGTTGAATAAGTTTAACCGAATCTGCATGAAGAACAATTGGAATGGTGACACTACTAGTTAGTAAGTCGACAGTGATTTCTTCTCGTGCGTGATAAATTGAAGAAATCTTAGCTCTACTACCTTTGAAGGGGCCATCAATGATTTCCACGATATCATTTGTCTTCAATCCTTCGATTACAGGGGTTGGTATAAGATGGCCTTCTAATTCTGAAACTGGAACCCGACCTAATTGTTTACCAATGTATTGAGCACTATCAACAGCGCGGGTTATATCTTGAATATCTCCTTCTATGAAGATGTAGCCTTGGATCTCTGTAACTAATACAGTTTTAATATCAAGTTGATTAATTTCTGCACGGTTTGCAATTGCTTCAGCTGCATTAAATTCTTGCCCTTTCTTCACCTTGTAACAAAATATCCCAACTTTCTCAAGCAATTGTATCACATTCTGGAGAACATTGTATTTTAAGGATTGATAATTACAATTCTTGCTGTAATATTGCAGCAAGTACGAATCGAATCACGTAAGCTATCAGTCCAAGTATTGCCATTCCTGCGACTGTTATCTTAATGACCAAGAAAACTTCTGATCTATCGGGTCTTTTTGCAAGTCTTAAAATGCGTATTGCTTTTTTATAGAAACTCGCGGATCCTATTCTACTACTATCCAATGACATTTTTTCCACTTTATTCAGTGAGTTGAATCGGTTAGGATGAGCTGGGGTTTGATAGTAAGAGACATTAACTCTTGAAGTAGCAATTTAAATGCATACGAAATCGCAACCTTGTAAATACCTGTATCAACGTTTCCACATACATTGCAATATGTTTGGTCTTTCTTACGATCCCAAGTAGCTATCAATCCACACTTCTCACAGATGAAAATCTCTGTTTTATCAGATTCCTCCAACAATCTTTCTTTTAATAAAAGTGCTGCACCATGACCGATCAAACAATCACGTTCCATTTCCCCAAATCGCAAACCCCCTTCTCTGGCCCTTCCCTCTGTAGGTTGTCGGGTTAATATTTGAATAGGCCCTCTAGCACGCGCATGAATCTTATCTGCAACAAGATGATGTAATTTTTGATAATATGTCGGACCAATGAAAATTCTGGCTGGAAGTTTCTGTCCAGTCATCCCATCATACATTACAGATTCAGCATAAGGATGAAAACCTAAACTTCTAAGTCTACTAGCGATATCTTCAGGATCAGGCGCTTCAAATAAGGTTGCGTCGATTTGTTTTCCATCATAACAGGCGACTATTGCACTCATACACTCAATGATTTGTCCCAATGTCATTCGACTTGGAATAGCATGTGGATTTATAATAAGATCAGGAACTATACCATCTTCAGTAAAAGGCATATCCCTTTGAGGTACAATATGCCCAATTATCCCTTTTTGTCCATGACGAGACGCAAATTTATCTCCTAATTCAGGTGTTCGCTGATCTCTTACTTTAATCTTTACTAAAGTACTTCCCTCAGATGTCTCAGTTAATATTACGCCATCTACTATTCCTTTTTCTCCATGACGAATTGCTAGACTTGTTTCACGTCGCTGAGGTGTTGATGATTCTAAGGATTCAAGCTCAATGTACTCTTCCAGAAATCTAGGTCGTGATGTGCGACCTACTAAAATATCACCTCCTCCCACCTCAATTTCTGGTTCAATTATTCCATCAACTTCACTTAGATGGCGATATACTTCTTTCGCTCGATATCCACGAACACCCTTTTGGGGAATCTCAAATCTATCCTCTTGTCCTCCAAGATATTTTTTCTCCTCACCAACATATGATCGAAAGAAATGACTTCGAGCAAGACCCCGTTCAACGCTGGCACGATTTAGAATTATCGCATCTTCAATATTGTATCCTTGAAAGCTTAAAATAGCCACAACAAAGTTTTGACCTGCAGGACGATCATTAAATCCAATTATATCCATAGATTTGCTGCCAACTAATGGAATTTGAGGTGCTTGTAATATGTGTGAACGCCTATCTGTACGAAAATAAAAATTCGAAGCATATAATCCTAGTGCTTGTTTAGTCATCCCAGCTTCATACGTATTACGAGGAGATTGATTGTGTTCTGCATATGGTATAATCGATGCGCAGATCCCAAGTATCGCAGAAGGAGAAATTTCTACGTGAGTATGCTCAGGTTGGATTTCTTCTAATGTCATTGCAATAAATGCATTTTCTTCTTCTTCTGCATCGAGAAATTCTATGACGCCTTCCTTAAGTAAATCAGAAAACTTGATATCGCCTTTTCTTAGTTTTTCGATATGATTCAGATTTAATCGAGGTTTTGCTATCTTCTTTGAACCTTCTTGTTCATGATTTAAGATAATAAGAGGTCTGCGAACGCGGCCCCCATCTGTATTTATTGAAATAACTCGATTTTCTTCAAAATAAGCTAAATTAATTTCATGAAAAAGCTTCGAGGATCTCCTTGCTTCACGAATTATATTAAAAGCTTCTTCTGGATGGCGAGTAGTAGCAATCAAATTCCCATTTAGAAGAATATGAACCCCTTGATGATCTATCGCCTCTGTAACTGGTTTAACAGAACAATTTTGATAAATAAAATCGCGAACAGGTTGTTCAGGTGTTCCAATAGAAATATAGGCTTGCATTGCGAGATTTTTGACTAGTCCACAGTTTGGGCCTTCTGGGGTCTCGTTTGGGCATATTTTTCCCCAGTGGGTTGCGTGGAGATCTCGTGCTTCAAAATGGGCTTGACTTCGAATTAAAGGGCTTATAACGCGGCGAAGATGACTATATGTCGACATATAATTCGTACGATCCAATAATTGTGAAACTCCAGCCTTACCTCCAACCCAATTTCCTGTCGCAAGAGCGTGTCGAATACGTTCAGTAATAACATCTGCTCTCATGGCAACTCTTAAATTGGGCAATTTCCCCCTTCTTGCTCCCTTTTCCAATTGATATTTTATGTCTCGATATAATGAATGGAATGCAACTCTAAATAGACTAGTAAGCATTTCCCCAGCCAATTTAAGTCGTTTATTAGCGTAATGATCTTTGTCATCTTGTTCGATGCGCCCAAGGTTAAGTTCAATTACTTTTAGTGCCATTTGTGCTAGATAAAGTGCTTTCTGATGCCGAAAACTTTCATCCTTTCCTACATGAGGTAATAAATAGTTATCTAACACCTGTTTTGCACGCAAAATTCGATATTGCCTAGTTTGACCGACAGCAACCCTCTTCCCTATGAAGTCTAAAGCTTCTTCTTGATCTACTATTTCTGCGGCTTCACGAAGAGTTGGCAATAACTCTTGAATCAGTTCAGGGTCATCGGTTACCAAATTCGCGATATCACGATCCACGGTCACACCTAATGCTTTAATGAGAACTGTAAGTGGTAATGGCCTTGGTACACTGAAAAAATTAACTAATAATCTACCATCTTTTCTACGTTGGACGGAAACGAGAGAACGAAAACCTGCAACTGTGCTAAATACCTTAGCTACAGCAGTTGTAGAAGACCCTTTTCGCCCCTTGTCAACTAAGACCCTATTAGAAACCAGATATTCTTGAGTTACAATTACTCTTTCAGAACCATTTATAATAAAATATCCTCCAGGATCTTCTGGATCCTCCCCTAATCTTGTAAGTTCATCTCGACTTAGATTGTACAACAAACAAGATTTTGACTTAAGCATAATAGGCAAGCGGCCAATATATGCTGTTACAATTTCTTCCTCCCTTTCAATCCCCGCATCTACGTACACAGGCCTCATTTTTAGATTCAAAGGAGCAGAATAAATCAAGTTCCTGATACGAGCTTCCATGGGGTATATAGTACGCTCTGAGCCATCAGCCTCTCTTACAGAGGGTTCTCCAACATCAATACCTTCCAATTTAACATAAAAACCCTCAATATCAGGTTCAATTTTTGGTCGTTCCTGAACGATTTCGTTTAATTTCTTCTCTACAAACTCGTTAAAGGAATATAGATGCTGTCTTACAAGTCCAAATTCATTATACATTGATTTAAGGACTTTCCATTTATCATCATTTGTTATTTGTTCCATGATGAAAACCCCTTCTTCTGTCTCTTTTTGAAAAAGCTAATACATATTTAAGATCGGATTAATTACCTTTAGATCAATCTAAGTGTAATATGATATTCTTTTGAGGCGAAATTCAGTGAAAGAACTGTATAAAAGCTATTAATCATATCTGTTTTTTTTTCCCTTAGCGTACATTAAGTGAGCTCATCGAGAAAGGCATGTGAAAGGAAATAAGCAAGAATTTAAATCTAATATTACTTCATGCTTAGATTTACTTGAGGTTGAATGAAATCTCAGAATGGATTAAGTAGTTTGTTTATTGATCTCCTGCTTGATAGAAACAACAACATTTCAAAATTGAATTATATAACCAGTCAATCTTGGTTTAAATCTCAAAAGGATGTTCTTTTAAGATGTGTTTCACTGCTTCTAAACTAGTTTCAAGCCTTGCCTCAGGATTAATGAGCTTTGGATTACGCATCTTAAACATGGTGTCAATTAATATTCCGAGAGCGATATGGAAATCAAAAGTTGTCCCTTCAGGATAATACTCTTCTAATGTGATTCCATTTTGAGAAATTGTATAATCATATCCCTTACAGATTAACTCGAAATCGGATACTGTTTTATCAAAAGATTGGGTGAGGTAATAGTCATTATATGCAAATTTTGAAAAGAAAGTACCAATGTCTTCCGCTCGGTCGACATTCCCCCCTCTATCTAAATACGCAGGGTCTATCAAAAAAATTTGTGTCTTATCAATTTTCATATCTCCAGTGTTGCTTGTCAATGCTTCTTGCTCTTTAAACATAATATTTCCAGGATGATAGTCACCAAAACAATTTGCACCCGCATCACTCAACCCTATACAACGAAATTCTCCTTTAAAAAGAGACAAAAACTCCTCTTTATCTCCAGGTGCAATATTTAAACCCTTAACAACCTCAGAGATTAAATGTAAATATCTATCTACAACAACTTTGTGCTTAAAGATTCCATGAATATAGGGAAGTGCCATTCCTGCCAAAAAGAACTTTTGGGGTTGATCAAGCTCGCTATCAAAAAATTCTCGTGGTTCTCGAAGTCCTTCATATATCAATAGGGAATTAGCCTGAGAAAAGTACAAGAGTTGAGGTGTTTGAATTTTAATATTATTTTTCAGTACTTCCCCTAGCCACATAGCTCCATTTCCTTCCTCTGTTGCAGTATCAGAATTTGGTAAAAATTTGAATGCGAGATCGACGTTGTATCTTCGATTTTGTAATGAATCTACAACTTCTATAGTCATTAATTGAAGCTCTTTCCGCCTCCCCAATCTCTTACCTAATGTTAGATTTTCTATTTTCTCTACTGGAAAGAAGGCTCCCGTCTGATTTCTTATTAAGTCCTCAATTTGGTTTAAGAAGAATTTGGAAAGAACACGAACTAGCTCTAATTTCAACTGCTCTTCTGCTAATATATCAGGGGTCATACTTACTTTTCTCACAAAGAAGTGCTGTATGTTGAATTCACAGATAATTGATTTAATCTTTTTTTATTATTGATGAATAATTCTAATATTTTTCATTTCAGAAAAGGATGCAGATTTTAGAGAGAGCATATACTCATAGTGTTCCTAAATCAAAGTTTAAAAAGGGTTCCTTAAACCAATTGAAATGGGTGATAAATGGTGATATCCAGCTGGGATCACTTTGTTGTTCCTTCTAGCCTATTCAGCTAGTGGAAAATCACATTTTCTTCGCTCATTTTCCTGTTTCTCCCCTCTGAATACAATATACAACTATTTCTGCTCTTTCTACTTTCTTGATTATTATAGGGTAACCATTCAAACACTTTTTGATCGAATACACCCTTTAAAATTTCGAATTAGAAGATATAAATCCCCGTGGAGGTTAGATTAATGAAATTCACTCCAAGATTAAAGCAAAAGCGATGGAAAGCGATCTATGAACGTGAAATAATGAAGTATTGGAAGAAAGATGATGTGTTTAAATTTAGTAAGAGCTCAAACAAACCTACCTATATTATCGATACACCACCTCCATATGTTTCTGGGCGTGCTCACATCGGATTCGCTATTCATTATGCTCAGATAGACATGATAGCGCGCTACTACCGAATGCTAGGTTACAATGTGATTTTTCCTGCATGTGTAGATCGGAATGGTCTACCAGTAGAAGTGAAAGTTGAACAAGAACTAGGCATGTCTATGCATGAAAGTGATCGTGAAGAATTTCTTCAAATATGTAAAAAAGAGCTAGATAAAGCAGAGGAAAATACAATTCAAGTGATGAAATGGATGGGATTATCCTGTAATACGTTTTATGGTTCCCCTGAAATTTTTTACCGAACTGATTCCCCTCAATATCGATTTAACACTCAACGTACTTTCTGTAAGTCATGGTACGAGGGAGAAATATCGAGAGCGACACGACCAAACAACTGGTGCATAGATTGTGGAACTACAATTGCTGATGCAGAGATAGAATACCGTTACGACGAATCAAAGCTTTACCAGATAGAATTTAATATTGAAAATTCAACTGAAGTAATTATCATTGCTACTACACGACCAGAACTAATCCCAACGTGCGAACTGATAATCTTTCATCCCTCTGACGAAAGGTATTCCCATTTAGATGGAAAAAACGCTATAACTCCAATTTTTGAGAAAATAATCCCAATTAAACCCCATCGAGAAGCCAATCCAGATTTTGGTTCAGGGATTATGATGATCTGTACTTATGGAGATAAAACTGATGTAAAAATCCTTAGAGAATTTGGGGTGACTTTTCCAAATACTATGATTGAAGCTGATGGACGTTTAAATGACATAGGTGGAAAATACAAAGGAAAAACTGTAAAAGAAGCACAGGATGCAATATTAAAGGATTTGGAAGAGAAAAAATTCCTTATCGATTCAGAACCAATAACACGTCGAATTCCAATTTGTTGGAGATCAAAAACACCTATAGAAATCATTGCTATGGACGAGTATTATTTAAAACAGACTGATATCCTCTCTGATCTTGAAAAAGTAGCAGAGCAGATGGAATTTTACCCTAAATCTTCGAAGGCCATTCTCAACACTTGGATAAAGTCAGTAACTATGGATTGGGCTATTAGCCGAAGAAGATATTATGGAACATCCATTCCTATATGGTATTGTCCTAAATGCAATTCTCCTAACGTACCAAAAGAAGATCAATTAACTCGGTATTATAACGCATGGAAAGAGAAAGCACCAATCCAAAAATGCCATGATTGTGGATCCTCACTTGAAGAAGCAATTGGAGAAGAGAGGACATTCGATACCTGGTTTGATTCCTCAATATCAGAGCTTATAGTATGCAATTATGGAAATTTATTTTTTGACGAGGAAGATGAAACATTCTTTTCTACGAACTTCCCCTGTTCCATTCGACCTCAGGGAAAAGAAATTGTCCGAACTTGGTTATACTATTCGATACTACGGGCATATCTTTTGTTTAAAAAACCAGCATTTAAACAAATCTGGATTTCTGGACTTGTGCGTGATCCTTATGGAGGAAAAATGTCAAAATCTCTTGGAAATAGTATTGACCCCCTCCTGTTTTTGCAGCCTCGAAATTTACCAGAAGATACTCCAAAGATGTTCAAGCCTGACCAAAATAGTTGGAAAATAATAGCAGAAATGGAAAAAATATCAAAATTAGGAAATAAAAAAGATAGATTCGATCTTCATTATGGCGCAGATTGTCTAAGACTTACGTCCTGTTTACAGGGTAGTCATGGCTCTGATTTACGCTTCTCATTGATGAAATTAGAAGGTAATGCTAAATTCATTACTAAATTATGGAATATATCACGATTTATTTCTTCGTTTCCAGATGTAGCTGCACCTGAATCGTTGTTTTATACAGATCAATGGATATTAAAGAGTCTAGACGCTCTTATTTGCCGTTGTTTGAATGGATACATGAAACTTGACTTTTCTATACCAGCAGAGAATATATATAATTGGGTATGGAATATTTTTGCCTCTCATTATATAGAATTAGTAAAAACTCGTGCTTATAACCTTACAGAATCAGGCCAGAGTGGAGCTTACAGTGCACATTTCACTCTTCATTATATCTTGAGAACAATTCTTAAGCTCTTAGCGCCAATCATACCATTTGTAACTGAATATATTTATCAGAATTTATACCAACCTAAAAATAGTATACATCAAGAGCTATTACCAAAAAGTAAATACAACCAGATATTAGAAGATTTTAGAACTTATGATATAATCAAATTCAATTCCCTTATTTGGAAGGCAAAAAAAGACAAAGAACTCTCTTTAAAATCACCACTTACTGAAGTATACATTTCAAATGGTTTAAAGGGATTTTTTCTGGATCTAAAGGAAATGCATAATATTAAAACCATTTACTCAACAAAACCAAATGGTAATGAAGAAAACATCCTTCAAAATGGTTCATTAGTTCTCAAATTTTAAGCAGTTTAAAGGTCTTATTTACCATGTCGAAAGACAATGAAAAATCTTCCTCGGATATTCAGAATATGAGTACTCTTCTGCTTTCTGGGGCAACCATGCTAGCTGATTCCTGCCCAGATTGCAATGTTCCTCTGTTTAAAAAGAATGAAAATATCTTCTGTCCAAAATGTAATAGAAAAGCTGTATTTGTGAGTTCTGATAATGAAGTTAAGCAAATTGAACAGGCTTATTCCCTCTCAGAAACCCGAGAAATAGTTCAGGACATTTTAATTGGAAAAACAAACTTTGTCGCTCAAAAACTTGCAGATTGTGAAGAGTGGGGGGAAATGAAAGCTATACTACAAATTTTGGATATGTTGCTAGATATGATAGTAAAGGTAATTTCAATTCAGTGATGAAGTAGCTAAAAGTATGAATAACAAATGGTTGTTGAGTGTCTTTGGGTCGAATTTTAGGAAGATTACTCCGTATCATTGCTTGGATTGCACCTATATACCAATTTAGGACTAGTGTATGGCGAAAATGCGGAGTAAAGGTTGGAAAACGAGTTTATATTGCTAATTTAGTCTTTTTTGATGGAGAATTTCCCCATTTAATTACTCTTGAAGATGATGTCAGTATTGGCCCTATGGTATCAATATTAGCTCATTCTGGTGGGAGTCCATATCATCATCAAACAAAAATCTTTAAACAACCATCACAACCCGTACGTGTTAAAAAAGGGGCTTGGATTGGAACTGGTGCCATTATTCTTCCAGGAGTAACAATTGGCACAGGTTCAATCATAGCAGCTGGTTCTGTTGTTAATCGAGATATACCAGACTTTAAGATCGCTGCAGGTAATCCTGCAAGGGTGGTATCTGAGCTACCAAGGCCGAATACTATTAAAAGGATGAAATAATCTATGATCAAAATTCACCATGTGGGTGTTGCTGTTACTTCAATTGAAGAAACCTTAGGATTTCATACTCAAACTCTAGGGATGAAGCAAGTAAGTAAAATTATCGATGATAAAATTCTGAAAGTAAGAGTGGTACTCCTAGCTATTAGGGCCCAACCAGTTGATAATTGTTTACTTGAATTAGTAGAGCCATTAGAAACGCCATCTCCAGTTGATAATATTTTGAAGCAAAACAATCGCCTATACCACTACTGCATTGAAGTCCGTTCATTAACAGGTGCTTTAAAAAAAGCTAGAGAACACCATGCGGTTATCGCTTTACGACCGACACCCTCAGCATTGTTTAATGGGCGTCGAATAGCATTTATATGGACACCTAGTCATTATCTCATCGAATTTCTGGAAAATGAAAGCTAGTTCCTATTCAGGGAATTAAATTATTGGGTTTTACAAATTAGATCGCCTTAGACGATCTTAATATCAAATTTAGACAATATTTTCTTTATATCTCCAATCGTTTTAATTTCAGTCACATCGTCATCTGAGAGTATTATGTCAAAAACCTGTTCTAATTCTGAAACTAGGGCAAGATGAGTCATTGAATCCCATTCTTCAAGGTCATCTCTTGTGACTTCGTCATTTATTTGCTCTTTTTCTAATAGAAGAATTTTCATAATTATATCTTCGAAAATTACTTGCGTATCAACCATCATTCTTCAACTACATGAATATAGTCAGGATAAATTACATTAAAATCATTTGAATGAAGTACCCAATGCGTCTCTCCAGTATTCAGTTTCTGTACTAATTGAAAACCATGCTTGAGGTAGAAATCACTCACTAATGAATTTTTCTTCGTTGGGATATATTTAGCTTCAATTTTTTTTACATTAAGCCTTTTTGCATCTTTAATAATTTTATATAGAAAAATAGTTTCAATCTTTCGACCTATCACCCTACAACTCAAGAGAAAACTATCAATAACCCAACATTCAGTGGGTTCTGTTCCAACAATGGCAACACCAACGAGACCCTCATCACCAAATTTATCTTGTGCTTGTAGCGTATAGAGAATATAGTTATATAGATCAGAATGCATTTGGTGAACTTCAGTCTCAGTGTAACGCCTTGTTGTCAAATTAAATTGGTTAGTTCTGTTTAAAAGACTTGTAACTCGGGGGAGGACAAAATCAGTCGCTTTTTTGATAGATACAACAATTTCCAGGGATTGAATGAATTCTTCAATGGATTGGACTTGTTGTTCAAGATCTTGTCTTTTTCGCTTAGCATAATACATTTCACTTCGATAAATATCTTCGGTTGTTAGAGAAAGAGTATTAAAATCATTCATTTCCTCTAATGTTTTACGAAATAAGGAGGGGCTAGAAGGCATTTCCATGACAAGAACATCAGCAAGTGATGTTTGCATACGAGCACGTTCTACTGGGTTATCATCAATGAAAACCATACTATCTAAACCTATATTGATCTCCTTAGCTAGTTCAATAATATTCTGTACCTTGTCATTCCAATTTATGCGATGAGCTGCAAGGTTTGTATCTTTTATCTGCATGTAAGGATGCTTTTGGAAAACTTCTAGAGCATCCTCCAGATTATTCTTGCTATTGATTGCTAAAATGACACCTTTTCTGTTTAAACTTAGAATAGATTTTTGAAAATCCACATACTCGTTCCCAGGATAATTCACACTGAGTTTGATCCCTTCAAACCCATCTTCTCCGATAATCCCTCCCCAAAGAGTATTATCGAGATCAAGAACGATACACTTCCTATTCTTTGATTTTAAAGCTTTGAAATATCCCATTAGAAGGTAAGAAATCCTCGATAAGAAAGGTTCATCAAAAAGTATAGACCCACGATAATACATAGGATAATTCATATAATTATCCTTACCATACATACTTGCTGCTTCATCTAAGTCAAAAATAAAAACCTGGTTATCCTCTCGGTAGGATTCCTCAAGCTTCAGGTTTAATGAGCGATAAAAACTCTTGTATCCAAGACTCTGTTTATTATCCAATATACCAAAGGGAGAGAAAGTTGGAATGATAAAATTACTAAAAATGATTAATGCCTTAGTCTGTTGTTGTATTAAATTCACAAGTTGTTTAACATCATGAATTATTCGATCTGATTCTGCTTGAATATGTTCTTTCTCCATTTGAGGATAATTAACTCTAAATAAATCTTCTAATAATGATTCTACTCTAACAAAGAAAATTATTACTTCTGGTTGAGATTTGTACAAATTACTGGATTTATTAAGAACTTCATCATGGTATCGGTTAAATGGCGCAATATAAATCTCTGGAAAAAGTCCAGATAAACGACAATCAATATCAAGATAAATAGCTAATGGATCAATCGTAAAAGAACTCATCAATGCAAGACTTATACGATTTTGTGAGGGAATTTCTAAATCAGAAAAATCTAACTGTTTTATCTTTTTGTAAGTATTCCAATAATTCCTATGAATCGGTTTTTTACGAACCAATTCTAGTAATTCATTTTGTTTACGAAGTACACCGATGTTTGACAAACTCATTACCAATCTCTCTCTGTAATTCAGCTTTGAATTTATCTAATCCCTCTAAAATGTCATTTTGAGAAGTTTTGATAAATACCAGAGCCCATGCTAATGCTAGGTTGCTAGAATGCGTTATACTAACTTGAACCTCAAGATTCTCTACTTTCTTAAGCCATACATCTTCATCATGAGAGATTATTTCATTTTTTTCTAGGTAAACAATTGGCCTTCCTTTTTCATTATGATGAATAGAAATTTGAGAGAAGGATAAGGGTAAAAATTTGTTTATTGCCTTAAAAACAGCTTCCTTTGCTGCAAAAATTCCAGCAAAGTGGGGATAAGGATCAGAATGATTAGTGCAATATTTTAATTCGTATTTATCATACATCCTTTCATAAAAACGAGGGTGTTTTAACTGTGAATGAACCCTAAACCGTTCAATTTCCATGATATCAATACCTATAGACCAGTGTGACAATATCATCAGATCCTTTGACTTAAATTCTTCTTATATAATCAAAAAATGTGAAGTTATCAATATCTCCTGTAAGAAGGCAGCAGACGGAAGCGGAATCTTTCCATTGATGTTTTTTTGACCAATAGTCTACTGCTTCTGAGATCGTTGGAACCCAAGCATTAATCTTAACCGCATGAGAGAGTAATTGTTCCAAACTTCGAATATATTGATTTTGTCCAATTCTTATCGGATGTAGATCGTACATGACAAGACCATTAACCTTTCTAGCTTTTTCAAGGTGGTAAATCAGTATTTTCGCCATCTTTTTCGATGAAAGATTATAACTATCTATCATACGGTCATCAGACCATTCACACAAGGGAATGCAGGTGTAAGAAGACTCTTCTCCGTTTTTTAGGAGAGGTTTAAAGAATTTATGAGTATACCTATAATCACGCCTAAGTCCTATGCCTGCATCCCATTTAAAACCAAATTTTTCAATTAATTCGATAGTTGTTGTTGAGTACAAATTATAAGGTGCACGAAATCCCTGAAATGGAATTTTAAATTCTTTAAAAACCTGTATAGCTTTCTTAATTTCTAAAAATTGTTGTTTAGCTGAAAGAAATGGATATCGTACATGCTTATAACCGTGAATGGCAATTTCATGAGAAGTAGATTTCAACCATTGAACTAATGTAGGATTAGATTGTGCAGTTGAAGCAACAAGTGGAAATGTAAATTTGGCGTCATATTCATCAAGGACATCACAAATTTGTTGCAAGAGTACAGAAAACGGAGTTAAATGGAAATAAAACATTTTTAGAGCTTGTAGTAAGATTTTATTCCTACGTATATCTCGTAGATGTTTTATCCATGAACGTAAATGACTTATTTTGACCATTT
>JBHLPQ010000230.1:0-5599 GCA_048939265.1 Promethearchaeota archaeon | reverse complement strand
AATGAAAAGAATATTCAGATATAATTTCTATATTCCTGTCTTGAATGTAGCATAAAAGAGTAAAGAGTTAAGAATTAAAGGAATTAAAGATATTCATTTCGACCTGAGAACAGATCACCACGATTAGATAGAACCTTTCTTGTAGCTAGTTTAAAGTCATCAAAAGTAACAACCGTTCTTCTTTCACGAATAGCAAACATTCCAGCCTCTTGTGTTATAGCACGAATATCAGCTCCAGAGGCATGTCGAGTTTCATCTGCAAAAAATGAAAAATCAACTTTAGCATCAACGTTCATCAATCGTGTATGAATCTTAAAAATTTCTAATCTCTCTTCTTGGTTGGGTAATGGCACCTCTATATGCCTATCAA
Source organism: Promethearchaeota archaeon (assembly GCA_048939265.1). Classification (GTDB taxonomy): domain Archaea; phylum Asgardarchaeota; class Heimdallarchaeia; order Hodarchaeales; family Hodarchaeaceae; genus Hodarchaeum. The sequence continues at coordinate 5,229 of JBHLPQ010000230.1, read as the reverse complement.
AACGACCAGGACGTAGAAGGGCAGGGTCTAAAATATCGACCCGATTTGTAGCACCAATGATCTTTACATCTCCACGAGGAGAAAAACCATCTAATTCACTCAGTAATTGCATTAAGGTACGTTGTACTTCACGGTCTCCACTTGTAGCAATATCCAATCTCTTACTTCCAATGGCATCGAGTTCATCGATGAACAGAATACTTGGTGAATTCTCTCGCGCGAATGAAAATACCTCTCGTACGAGTCTTGCTCCTTCTCCTATGTATTTCTGGACGAGCTCTGAACCGATCACTCGAATAAAAGTGGCTTTAGTTTCATGAGCTACAGCTTTAACCATAAGAGTTTTTCCTGAACCAGGTGGTCCGTGTAGTAATACTCCTTTTGGGGGTTCAATACCCACTTTTTCAAATAATTCAGGTTGTAGTAAAGGTAATTCGACAGTTTCTCGGAGTTCTTGAAGTTGGTCTTTTAAACCTCCAATGTCTGCATAAGTTTCCGAGGGTTTGGTTTCAATCTCCATTGACCGAACGCTAGGATCAAGCGATTGAGGGAGAACCTCAAGAACTGCAAAATTTCGTTGATGCAATGCTACACGTGCACTCGGGGTTAGAATTTCTTTTGGTATTGAAGAATCTACAACAACCACGAAAGAGGGTCCTGTAGAGCTTTTAACGATCGCTTTTCCATTATCTAAAATTTCCTGGAGCGTCCCAGTAAATAGGGGTGGTTGGCGAAGTTTTTGTAGCTCTAATTTAAGGTTGTCCCTTTCTTCTTCTAATTTATTTCTTTGAACTTCTAATAATTGTCGTTCAGTCTCTAATGCACGAATACGACGTTCCATTGTCCGGGTATATGAGTCAGCAAAATCATCAAACGAAGCTTTTTTATTATCCACAGTGTCTGGCATTCTATTACCTACTTCTAACTCAATATATTTAAAATACTGAGCGTTTTTTTGTTACTATGATTTCAATTAACGTTAGAGAGAATATTTATGGGTCAGAGGTTGTATTAGCAGACATGATTAGTTTAAATTCTGTCAAGGCCTCCTAGCAAATCATCCCTTATTTTTGTTTTCTTTTCGACATACCCAACAGACTATAATTAAATCTCATGTGAAACTGGTCATACTATTTTGCAATTCTTCTTTATTAGTTGAAAATAGGATTAATTTTATAATCATAAGAATAAATAATATCCACCAATCAGTTGGATGACATAGAAGGAAAAAAGAGGATATACTCTAAGATCATCTACAAAAATAGTCTTTTTAATATTTAAAAATTACTTCCAGAACTAAGAGGAAGTATATAATTTGAGCAGGATACAACCGTGTGAGATGTGTGGAGTCGAAGCACCAGTTACCCTGATTGAAATTGACCATGTAGAGTTACATGCATGTCCTAAGTGTGCGAGATTTGGAAAACCAGTAATTCATCGTCCAAAGAAGAGGAAACCAAGGCCTTTTCCTCAAGCACAACCTCCAAAGAAATCTCCCCCAAGACACATTAAAACTCCAAAAAAGGATTTTCTTCACGATAAAATCCTGATAGACGGATATGGCCAATTGATCCAAGAAGCTAGACGTGATCGTGGATTAGGACGAGCTGAATTCGCTCAAATGATTAAAGAGAAAGAAACATTACTTGCAAGAATTGAAGCTGAAAAAGTTCTACCTACTGATCGTGTTGTAGCTAAAATTGAACGTGAATTAGACATTGAGCTCAAAACAGAAGTAACTGATGAAGGATCTTTTCTTGATGATTTTATTCCTAAATCAACTACTATCGGTTCAATTGCCAAAATTAAAAGAAAGAAAAGTACAAAGCCTCCCTAAAAGATAGATGTCTTACGAATAGGTCTATTTTTTAGAGTTTAATTCCACGATAACCTTTAACAACTCGTTACAAGGACGAAATAGATGGATATTCAGAGGTTCTAGACCTCTCTCATCAAACAGATTAAGTAAAAAAACTCTCTCATGAGTAATCACCATCAAAGAGAAGATTAAAATGGTTATGCTTGACCCTCTAGCTAATGCGATGTCGACTATTGCAAATGCTGAAATTCTTGGTCGGAAAGAGGTGACCATTAGACCAGCAAGTCGAATCATCGCTAATGTTCTACGGGTTATACAGAAATATGGAACTATTGGCGAATTTGAAGTAATGGAAGATCTTTGGATAATTTCCGTTCAGCTTTTAGGTCGAATCTCAAAAATTGGCGTTATTAAACCTCGTTATCCGGTCAAAGTCAGAGATTATGTCGAATGGGAAAAGCGTTTTCTTCCAGCTCGTGATATGGGGATTTTAGTGGTTTCAACTTCAGAAGGAGTAATGTCTCACCATGAGGCTATAGAGCGAAATCTTGGTGGACGGTTATTGGCTTATGTTTATTAGCTTCAATTTTGGGACGTAATAATTATGAAGCATTATGCAATCGAAAAAATCATCAAAGTGCCTGAAAACACAACTGCTACTTTATCTCCAATTCGAGGAGGAAAAAAAGTCCATATTAAAGGACCCAAAGGTGAACTCGTGCGAACTTTCACACGATTGAGAGTTCAGATATCTCTAACTGACAATAAACTCATTATTCAAAGCTTCTTTGGTAACAAAGCTGAAGCATCCATGGTTGGAACCATAACAGGTCACATATCTAACATGATAAAAGGTGTTAACGAAGGTTTTACCTATAAAGTACGTGTTATTACATCTCACTTTCCCGCGACAGTTGAGATCAAAGAACAGTTAATTTTTGTCAAGAATCTGTATGGAAGACGAGATCCTATAAAAATTCCGTATGATGAATCCGTTACTATCACCATAGAAGGAGATATGGTAATAATAACTGGAATTGACATTGAAAAGGTCTCACAAACAGCAGCAAGATTGGCAGAAGCCACACGTTTACGGGGACGACAAAGTAAGGATCCTACGGTTTTTCAAGATGGTCTTTATGTCGTACATCCATAGGAAAGTCATAACTAACGATAACGAAGCCTTCCAACCTCTTAGGGGAAAACTATTTTCGCTGCAACATAGATCTTACCTAAAATGACCATTAAAAATGTGTAAAAATACTAGTTATAACTTCAAATAGTAAATAAATTCTTATACCTACTAAACCACTCACATCAATAGACATCATTTGGGCCTGTAGCTCAGTTTAGGGTGGAAAAGAATTCCACATCTCTGAAATGGTTAGAGCGTCCGGCTCATATAGCCCGCTTACGCTTGAGAAACCGGATGGTCGTGGGTTCAAATCCCCCCAGGCCCATCTCCTGTCAAAATGGCATCATAGCTCAGTTAGGTAGAGCGTCCGGCTGTTATATAGTATCTTCTTGAAGTTACGATATAGATACCGGGTGGTCGCAGGTTCAAGTCCTGCTGGTGCCGCTTTCATCTTATACAAAGATAAAAATTTGACAGAACGGATAATAAGCTTAAAGTTGGTCTAATTTTCCTCATCTTCTGGTTCTGAGTGACTGGAAGCAACAAAGTGCTCCAAAACTGGCTGAATTACTGTAAAAGGAACTCCTGTTGTAGCTATAAGACTACTAACAAGAATCATATTTATTTGATCCGATTCTTCAATAGATAGCTTTTTATCTGAAAGAATGATATGTAAAAATTGGGAGGTTAGGAGGGGGAAATCAGGATCGTTGAAGGGAACTTTCTTTAAAACTGTTTTAATATTTTTCAAAAATGACATTCCTAAATCAACATAGATATTGTTCAAAGGTATTTCAAAGAAATCAAAATTATACAAAAGTTCTTCTGCCTCAGCAGGAGAAGGTTCAAGATCTGAAACGAAAATTTCTTCTTTCGTGATGATTTCTAAATGTAAGGCTAATTGTTTTTGTTTGAAAACATTATCACTTCGAAGCAGTCGTTTTACAGTTAATCTGACTGCATGATAGTATTCTTCATCACATTGATCGCCTAAATAATTAATGGCTTGAAGGAGTGTTAAAATTGCTCGTCCAAAATCCCTAATGGGTGTTTGATGGCCATGGAAGATGTCTTGTCTGAAATCTTGTGCCAAAAACATAATTGACAGCTGCAGTAGATTTTCAAAGAAATGCCCAAAATGACTATCTTCTGTTTCTTTTATTTCGTCAAGCGTTTCCTCAAGCTCTCTTATCTCTTCTTGTTCAATAGTATAGTGCTTCATAGCTGCTTCTAACTCATCAACATTCTTTTGTTGAATCCCAGCCGGATACTCCCTTTTATGAACATGAGACGCTTTCAAAATAGGGACGATTGCAATCTGCTGTCTTTCGGGATCTTTTTGTCCCTGATATATATCTTCAATTAATTCAATAGCCTTTGATAAATGATAAAATACAAAATCTTCCCCAAGAAGATATTCTAATGCTAGATTAAAAATTGCTCCAAACCATTTTAGATGAAAACTTTTCGAAAACGAAAAGCTAGTCAAGAAAATATTCTCAAAGTGCCACATTTCACGAGTAATAAGCGATGGATTAATGTAGTACTTGTTGAAAATATGGTGCTTTAGCTTTCGGGAAGGATCATAATCTATGGAATTTTCCTCCAAAACCATCGTGGGGAGCCAGACAGGAATAAGAGAAATGGTGTAATTAAATGCTTTAGCAAATTCATTAAGATCTTTGATCTTAATCTCCCCTTTTTGAAAAGGAATTTCAAGAACAGGTGGAGTAATTTTTTCAGAATCCTCCAAACGGAGTTCAACATTATAAAAATCTATCAATGGAGTGCTTAAATCTCTCTTCATCATTTCTACATTGACATAAATATCCTTAAGGGCAAATAAGGCAACCTGTGAGACTTGTGTAAGAAATGTCACAAGCTCATCCTGATCGAAACTTTCAGGAGGCATAATCGAAGCTAATTCGGTAAAAAATTCGAGACTAAATACCAAAGAGGTCTTTAATCGGACTTCTAAACCACGTTGTCGCTGGATGGAATGAAAAATTTCGTGAAGGATTAATCCAATTAACCCATTTTTATGATTAGATTCAAGCAGAAGACATGATTCTTCCAAACGAATGAATACAAATTCTTTATCTTTATATCCATAAGAGAAGGATGTTTGAAAAGGATCTTCAAAAAATCGCTTAAGCTCACCAATCTTCTCTTGTGGTAAATCCATTTTTGTGATATAAGAGATCACCTCTTTTGTGGTTTTTATGTCCGAGAAAATTAATGTGAGGGATCTTATTCGCTCACAAAGGCTTTTTAA
>JBHLPQ010000077.1:0-16664 GCA_048939265.1 Promethearchaeota archaeon | reverse complement strand
TTCCTGTCTAAATATATTTGAAATAGGAAATTTAAGAGATTTTGAAATGATAATACTGCTGATTTATGCTCTTCCTTTGGATGATGAAGACGGTGGGGTTCGAGTTGTGATTCAAGAGGGTCAATCATATTCTTGAGACTTAAATCTTCATATACCCAAAAGTAGAGAATAAGAGCTTCAACGCTATCAGCTACTCGATTTTTTTTTCCAGACAATTTAAGAATCTTTGTTTTATGCCACGAAGAACCTTTGAAAGCCTCTGAAAGGATAGAATCAGAAACTTTCATTCCTGTTGGAATTTCAGAAACAAGACTCTTTGCTACAGAATAAATAAAGTTGACTAATGCATCTCCAAGTTTTGCATTGCTTTTATTGTGAACGTAAGTTAGTAAATTCTTACTACTCCCCGTTTTTTCATCTTGAATTCGAAGAGATTTTTTTATTTCCAGCACTTTGCAACCCAGGAGGAGGGTTATCCAGATTCAGAGAGGACTTGTTGAAAAATATTCGCTAAATCGTCACATTTGTTAATAATTGCATCAGTGGCTTGCTTAAGGGCTTTAACTGGATCAATAGATGAAGTTTGGAGATAAAAGATTGGATTTTCGAGAATTGGATGAGGAAATCTGTAAGCCGCAAATAAAACCCCAGGCTGATCTTTTAATGCCTCACGAAGCATGCTAAGAAATGTGTGATCTTCACCGATGACTTCAAACTCTAATAATGATTCTTCTTTTCGGATAATCCGTACTTGCGTCAAGCTCACCTCTACAGACGTATTTTTCTTCTATTCGGCTATTTCAACAATTAGTTCAAAAATATTTCTTTAGATTTTGAGAAATCTCGTCTGGACTTGATGTGCTAACGCTTTAGCCATTAATGGAGGTACACTTTCTCCAACTTGATTATATTGATATTCAATAGATCCATAGAATTGAAAATCATCTGGATAACTCATTAACCGAGCATGTTCGCGCACTGTACAAAGACGTTGGTCATAAGGGTGGATAAAACGACTTTTCCCCATAACAGTTGGACTTGGTTGATCTGATACTAAGCGAATGAAATTACGAAATACTCCCCTTTTACTTCCTTTGAAATAAACAATAGCTCCTCCTAGGGGAGTTCTTTCTATTTTTCGAGCAATTTTATCAGAGACAGGTACAAATAAATGATTTGAAATCTCCCCATTGGGAGTCGGAAGAGAGTGGAAGGCTTCACCAACTGATACGTAAGAATTATTTGTAACAGGGTCAAGTAATAGGTTTGAAATGAATACTCTTTTTCGATAACTTGGAACTCCGAAATCTACAGAATCTAATACATTGAAAAATATCTTGTCATAATTAGATCTAGAAAATTCATGATAAATCAATTCCATCAGCGTAATTGAAGCTAATTGGGATACGTTTTCAATTATAAAGACAATTGGTTCTAAATTGGTAATGATACGGATTGCTTCAAGAACCAGACGTCCAATTTCATCTTTATAGAGTTGATCATATGCAGATTTTTGGCGATTAGGGTTCGCTATAGAAAAAGATTCGCAAGGAGGACTAGCAATAACGATATCAGGTTTTACTTGGTTCATTAGATCCAAAATTTCATTGGAATGAATATTTCTTATATCCTTGATTAAAACCTCTCTCACTTGAATATTTTCAGTGTAAGTTCGAATTACTCTGTGATCCTTATCAATAGCTACAGAAATCTCAAATTGGGGATTAGCGATTAGAAAACCAAGTGAAAACCCACCACATCCACAAAATAGATCAACGATTCTCATTCTAATCATAAGCTATTCTTAAAAAAATTATTTAATCCACTAAGAAAGAGTGCTGTTAAAGCAATTGGATTAACTTCTGAAATGACTTCATCAGCGAAAACACATATCCCTAAATCTAGTTCCTTTCTAGTAAGACCAGGAGATGTACCTCCCACAATAACTAATACTTTCCCAATCTCTAGATCCGTAATTATTTCATTATATGGAATGGGGCTTTTCCCATACTTACGAGATACAAGTAAATAGATTTTATGAGGTTTTAAAGCTTCAAGTATTGCTTCTACATCAGAAAAAAAGAGTAAATTTCCACCTGCATTGAAAATAGTTTTTTGAGCTTGAGGGATTCCTATGGAAGCTGCAGAGGCTGTAATCTTACTAAAGATTATATTCTTACATGATAATCCAATGCAGGTGTCTGCAAATAATTTTACAGCCTGACGACTATGAGAGTTATGAAATGCCATCATTAAGTTTTTTGATATCATTTTTATCTCCAAATAATTAGCTATATATAAGTATAGACTAGATTAACGACTTCTTTGACTGATTAATTCAAGAATCATTAACTAATTTTATATTATCTAAGGACCTCCTTATCATAAACAAATTAAATAAGCTTTAACCTAAACACCTCAAACAACATCTCAGTGTGATATGTCGGGATATCCAAGCCTGGTATGGAGCTGGCCTGCTAAAAATTGTGTTTGCTGGGAGTCAGTGCTCTGTGAGCTCGGGGGTTCAAATCCCCCTCCCGACGTCTTTCTTTTCATGTGTATTGTTCGGACTGCTATCTAATAAAATGATATTTCTATGAAATCTACCTTTCTAGATCTGCTGGGATAACTTTAAGTGGTGGGCCGACCCAGATTCGAACTGGGGACCTTCTCCGTGTCAGGGAGACGTCATAGCCGGGCTAGACCACCGGCCCATGGTTTTCTTAAACAATCATATGGAATAAACTAGTATAAGTTGGCTGGAGTGACTTGATATTAATAATCTTCCTCTTATGATGAACTTGGAAAAGCTTTTCCTCCAGCAGCCTCAATTTTTTCTCGTGCTCTAGGGGTGATTTTTTCGGCATATAGATGAAATGGATGACTCACTAGACCTTTTCCCAAAACTTTTGAATACCCTAGTTCTGTGATATCAATTTTGATAATTGACCCTTCTTTTTTAGCAATTTTCTTGGCTAATAATAAATCAAATTGGGCATCAATACTACCTACGTTAATTGATGAATCAGTTGAAGGAGAATTTGGAACATTGAATCCTTTTTGACTTTTTATTACGTCTGATATTCTACCAATTCGATGGTGATTCTTTATTCCGGCATTTCCTTTTCCTCCACGAGATCCACCTTTCCGATGACCTCCAGAGATTCTGCCATAGCCATAAGTTCGGCGCCCTCGCTGTTTTCTAACCTTTTTATTCTTTCTAACAGTCATTAAGGATCACTTTAAGCCATTTTTAATATTAAATTATTAATTTCATTTCCTCTATAACCAAGAGATCCGCCGAGACTATACGGTTGTTTTACTCCCCGTCGTCTATGCCCTTTTCTTGGAGGATGCAATCGAAATACTTGTTTTAATCCCCTAATATCTGATAAGTTTGCCTCAAACTTCAGGAATTTGTTGATAAAATCATCTATTCCTGAAAATTTGGTATTTTTCTTAATATATTCTTCTGTAATCCGCTCCCCTCCCTCTAATCGCCCTCTTTTTAATAGTAGTTCTCTCATTGTAAGTGAGTCTAATTCTCCCCATGTGATGAGATCTTTTGTTTTTTGTAGCATTCCCCTATAAGTAACTCGATCATCAATGATTACACAGTGGTTAATTCGATTTAATCGGAGTAGCTCTAATGTTTTCTTTATAGATACACTTCGGTCAACGCGGCCTCGAATTCTTATTACCGCAAGCCTTTTTGTTGTCTCAAATTGGTTTTCAGATATTTTAATCACCCCATTCAGAAATATGGGAAATACGATAAGTTGCTCGTAATGCTTCAAAGGTAGCTTTACAGAAGTTTTGAGTTGTTCTTGTATCACCAAATGTTTTACTCCAGATATCAGAAATCCCTGCTAACTCTAAAACACTTTTCGCTACATCTCCTATAACTAAACCTAAACCTTTGGGAGCTGGTTTAAGTACAACGCGCACACTACCCACTTTTCCCTCTACCTGAAACGGAATAGAATGAGGATCGCTACATGTACATTCCCAACTGCCACATCCTCGTTTTACAGGAACTATATGTAATTTTGCTAAAACAATTGCATTCCTAATTGCTGTACCAACACCAGCAGCTTTTGCTTGAGCAACGCCCACAATTCCATTAGAATTACCAACACCAGCAGTAGCAACAAATAAAGTTTTTCGTCCGGCATCAGTTTGTCGCTGGACGCGGCCCACATCAAGTACAGTTTCATTTAAATTTGGTACAAGAAAATCCACGATTCGAACATCATCGATTCTAAGAGAGTCACGAAAAATGTCATAAATTGAGGCAATTGTTCCATCTTTAACTAGCTGCCCTACTTCTGTCCTTGGTCTCCAAGAGTCTAAATCCACTACTGACTGATTTCTTTCCATAATATTTGACATCCAACTAATTCAACATATCAGCTATACTTACCCTGAATTTCCTGTTTTGTTTTTTTAAAAATCTGAGGAAGTTTTGAGGGATCTACTTTTAGTGTAATGTATTCTGAAAATTGTTTATTGTATGACTCTTCGTCATTTTCTTTAAGTAATTTAGCAAAATCTGCAATGTGAGTTCCGTTCAACCGATTATCAGCTGGGAAAATCTTGTCGGAATGGGGGATGCCTACACCTGCATCAATCACTCCTTTTAAGGCTGCAAAAATACGAGATCCATAAACTGGCGGATTGTGTCCTATATCTAGAATTGCCCCAGTAATTCCAGCTTGTTTAGCTTTTAATCCTGCCAAAAATCCTACTAGATATGCGCTTGGAAGGTTGGAAGTTGCAGTATTCCATTTATAACTCTTTAATTCACGTGAATGAGATGCAGAAAGAGTTTCGTCTCCATAAATCTGAGCTTTTACAAATTGAACTATACAATGATTGTTTGTTACCCGAATGACCGCTCTATTTTGATTGCTTTTCACTAATCTTCTTCTCAAATGATAATTCGTTTTTCCTTCTCTTCTTCGCCTGAAGGGAATACGATAACGCGCGCTTCTAGCCATTAATGTTATCTCCTTTTCTTCTTGGGTTTTTTAATTATACCCAAGTCTTCAACTGTATTTCGAAGATGAGCAACGCTTCGATATGAATTCCCTTTTACTTTGACATAAAGCATTCTGTATTGAGCAGGAGTGATAAGCTGATTGTCACGTAAGCCACGAAGATATCTTCTCTGGCTCCTTACTTTGTTAATCCAGATTTTTTTACTGGGTTGACGAGCTCCGATCCGCCCTTTACGTTTCCCATGACCTCTTCGCTGCCCTCTACTTTTCTGGGCCTGTATAACACGAGTACGCCCTTTTGAAACCCCTTTAATCCTTTTTTTCCGAATCACTCTGTCTGAGATTAGCTTTCTTACATCTTCACGAGTTAATGCTAAAGAGAGATCCTCCTCAACATCTGGGTCAATCCAAACACGTTTGACCCCAACACCTAAGATCTTAGCTGCAATCTTTTTTTGGGGGGTTAGATTCATTCTTCCTCACCAGATTCTTCATCGTCAGATATATCCAGATCTTCAATATCTATCTCTTCTAATAGTTCTTCATCAAGCTCTAATTCTTCCTCAAGATCACCAAGATCTATTTTCGCAGAGATTGGATTTAGAATATGAATGTTTAGTAATTCTGCTTCCATTATAATCTTTTCTCTCTTCTTTCTCCCGATATTAGATGCAATACGCCCAACTTGAAGATCAGAATCAATTAGAGATAGATCCACAGGTGAATAGATTAATACTTCTTCTTTCCCCGCAGATGACTGATACCGAATCCTTTTAGGGCTACGAAAACCGATTGTTGGTGAGATAGGCCATCCACCTTTCTTCTTACGCGTCTTAGAATCAATTCCACGCGCTTTACGCCATCTTTCCTTTACTCGCTTATACCGCCAAGACTCAATTCGACGAAAATTTGGTCGTTGATGTTTGAGATTTTTACGAATTTTTCTTAAACGTAAAATTTCTGATTGAGTTTTGTCTGCCGAGGTTTCAGTCATTTTTCTTTCGTCCTTTTTTTATAGGGGGGAAATTTGAGTATATTTTCAATATGATAAAGATTACCCAGTTCCTCACTTTTTACGATTCTTTCTTTTCTGTTCACATCTTTTGACAGTTTATCTGTTAATAAAGATCAACCAGAACCAGAAGAAGCGACTGTTGAGACTCTATTTAAGTCAATTACCTCTGATTGTTATCAGTAGCTTATATCTTTCAGGCTTTCTATCAGGCAAAGTGTTACTGTTGGGAGAACTATCAATTCTTTTGGAATATTGATTGAAATACACTAGATACCAACTTTATTGGTCTCTGATAAGTTACGAGCAGCTCTGAAGTCGTCACCAGGTCTAGAAAAACATATTTTACAAGTAAAGATGACTTAAGAAAACGATTTTTCCATAATATTTTTAGTTCTTTAAAAGTATGAATAGACTAAAATTTAGAACCTTATTTATGGGTTTTTAGATGTTTAGAATGGATCTCTTATTAACAATAATTATAATGATTACGACATATTGAATTGAAAACAACACAAGCTAGGAGAGTATTTTTTATTCGTACTATTGTTGAAAAGGCATTTAATGAGATTAATGATTATTTAAAGGGAATAATTGAATTAAATGCTCAAAAGGTTAAATTCTGCGAAATTCTACGATCATTAAATCCTAATCTGACAGATTTACCTCCACATTTATATAAAATGACTTATGATGACCAACTGTTCACTGAAATCTCCCCTCAAGATATTTCAGGGTTAACTATTGGAGGGATTGATGGTGGATATGCTTCCCGTCTATTCATTGGGTTTGATATCTTTGTTTTTCGTGCTGTTGCCGCGTTCTTAACCTACACTCCTGAAGGAATTCAAAAAACAACTTATTATCCAAGTAAAATCCCCCCCTTAGAGATTGCTATCTCAGATGTTGGTCTGTCTTCATTAGATTTTGAAAACATGGGTTCAATACGTCGTGCTATCACTGAATTACAGATTGTATCTCAAATTCTTGAACAGAGCATCAAAAAATCGGACATTTTACTCCTAGATGGAAGTCCTATAATGAAAAAACCACTTACTAATAACCAAATAATATTAAATTATTATCAGACCTATCTATCGATTCTCTCAAGAGTGGTATTTCAAGCAAAGAAACAAAGGACGAAATTAGTGTGGATTGTAAAAGATAGCCGAATTAACTTGTTTACCAAATTCATTGGATTACTATTACCTTTTATAATCGAGGAGTTTCCTGATATTCTTAGTTTAGATTATCGTGAGATAATTAATAGAAATCGAGACATGGATCTATTTTATTATCTCTTAGAACCTAATTGTAGGTCTATGACATATCATCGTCCATTTGATATTTCAAAAGAATTCAGTCAAGAATTTGCCCTACATGCCTTTTATTTGAAGACTGCGCCATATGACATTCCTCTTAGGATTGAACTTTTCCAATCAATTCAGAGAGATCAAACTAATCTGATACAGGAAATTAACGACATTTCAGGGGCAATTTTACCTATATCACAATATAATAAAAATTATGGGATTCCTGCTCCCATTGTTGAAGCAGATGCGCGAGCTAAAATTAAGCAAACTGAAATTGAATCCCTCTTTCAGTTAATACGGATTCGCCATCCAACTCCCGAATTATGGCTTCATCGGAGAGAAAGGGCTCCTTGGAAATTTTAGAAGTGGCTGATCATGACCGCAATCGGAACAGTAGTTGCTACATCAGATTCACCTAGTTTAGATAATATTGAAATCATTCTTGATAGGAACGATCAACTCCAGATTGAAAGAGGACAGTTTGTAACTGTATCTAAAAATAATAAGCAAATTGTCTTAGGTATTATTACTGGAATTAAGAAATATAATGCGTATTATGAAACACTAGATTCAAGTATCCATGAGATTGCCTCACGTAATTATGATGCAATTTTCCCTATAAAAGAATGGGAAAATACAATAGCTCATGTAAAACCACTTGGTGAAATTAATCTTGAGAATGGTAACATAAATCGATTGAAATATCCTGTTTCTCCTGGTTCAAAGATTTTTATAGCTACCCCTTCAGTGGTGTCTCAATTTTTGGGGCTCGATGAAAATGGAATATATTGGGGAGACCTTGCTTCTAACAACGTAAAAATTCGAATTAATCTTTCTAGATTACTCCGAAAGCATCTTGCAATACTAGCTATTTCTGGTGCTGGTAAATCTTACGCTACTTCTATTTTATTAGAGGAACTAGTTAATATTGGCAAGCTAGCTGTCCTAGTCATTGATCCCCACGGAGAATATGCCAATCTTGTACCCTCCATGGCTGAAACGAAGATTGAAGTTGTAAATGGCTCCTTTGTTTCAATTGGAATTCCTGAGTTATCCTCTTGGGAAATCTCAGAATTCATCCCAGAAATCTCCGTTGTACAGATTAGAGTTTTAGATAGCATTATAACTGAGATAAAAAAAGAAAAAAATAATTTATACGCTCTACAAGACCTCATTCGAAAAATTGAGACTTCTGAAACCATCAATATACGAACAAGAGAAGCATTAATTGGATGGTTATATTCATTACAACGCACATATCTTTTTTCTTCAGAATCCAGTCCAAATCTTTTAGACCTTGTTCAACCAGGGAAAGTAGTGATATTGGATCTTTCTGATATTCAAAATCATAGAAATCGAAGTATTGTTGTGTTACATTTCTTGAAGCGTCTTTATAACCTACGTATCCGTGGTGATATACCCCCATCATTGTTTGTGGTAGAGGAAGCTCATCAATTCTGTCCTGAATCTTCCCGTTCTATTTCAAAACGAATCATTGAAACAATCGCACGTGAAGGGAGGAAATTTTACACCTCATTATGTTTAATATCTCAACGTCCTGTAAATCTATCGGTAACTGCAATTTCTCAATGTAACACAAATCTGATACTTCGTATTCGAAATCCATATGACCAAGATTTCATTGGAAGAATTTCTGAAGGTATTGATCGTTCTACTCTTAAAATGATACCTGATTTGGAAATTGGGGAGGCCCTCTTAGTAGGGGAAGCAATAAACTTCCCTACTTTCTTTCGAATTCGATCACGGAAATTTCAGAGCAAAGCCTCTTCACTAGACTTAGAAAAGATGGCAGAGAAATATAAAAAAGAGTGGCTTATGAAGTATAACAATACATCAATTACCTCTGAATGAATTCAGTAGCTTGTTGCTTGAACTGAAGCTATATGATTAATATCGTGACAAGAAAATTATTATCAGGTTCATCATTTTCAGTTATCTCTGTGAAACTTCTCCCAATTGTAAAATAAGTCTCTTTCATTTTCATGTGATTAAAAGTAGACTTATAGCTAAAAAAGGTGAGGCTAAGATAATATCGTATCAAGTGTGTGTAACATTGTATATCAGAGTTAGTCTTTCTTTAAATAAACCTAAGAATTCTCTAATACCTTCTTAGGTGTATTTATATACGTTTAAAATGAGGATAAACAAGCTAGAATGATTTCGGGTGTTAATAAGAGCATATTGAAATGGGGGTGTGGTGAAAGACAATGCTCCCCCCACAAGGACAAGAACCAAGAGATTGAATTTGCATTCATTTAAAACTTACTCCTCCTTTTCCTTTTTTTTCATTCTTAAAAACTGTGGTGTCTTCCATTGAAGTTTCCTCGGGTCAAAATGATTAAATACGAGGTTTAAAGGTTTTTTCCCCCTCAATGCTGGGATTACAGCCCATTGGAGGTCTTTTTCGATCCATCGTACAAGTTTCGGAGTTAATCGACCCCAGATATAGATTGATCCCTCTGCAAAATAAAGGTCACTATATGGAATTAAATTTAGAAAGTGTTCTAGTTGGAAACCTGGAATCTTGGGGAGAATAAGGCAGTATAAATCAAGAGAAAACTCATCCATCAGCCGCCATGGGACAAATCTAATTTGTAAAACTTGGTTATAATATAGCTGTTTTAGTAAACCAACATCGACTTTAGTAAGAGAGGAGAGTTTCTGATTATTTAGCGGAAGATTTTGATATGAATAGGTTTCATGAGCTACTTTACAGAAAAGCTTAATGATTTTTAACGGGAGAGGATGATAGCTAAAATGCCAATTGGAATTAAATGGAGGAGAAATAGAAAGAGAGGAATACTCTCTGTGCTTTTCTTTCGGATTTTGGGCTTGCAGTAATTGTGTTAACTTTCTCATCCTAGTTGAACTAGGTTCAAACCATCCAGTATTAGTCCGATAATGTGTTAAAGAACAACTAAAACTCCTTGATGTAATCTTTTCTAAGGTTTTTAAGATAATTTTTTCCTGACGTTCACATTTCTGAAGATAACCTTTTAATTGTTCAAAATCTTGAGTAGGAACGCGTAATACCCCAATATAGTTATTTGGCAAGTTTCTATTAAGATAAACATCACTTATACTAATAACTGTATTCGTTGGGGCTTGAAAATCAATAATATCTTCCAGGAAAGTGGATTCCTGTAGCTGGATTTGCAAAATTACCCAATCTACCCCAAAAGCTGGCGCAAAAAAACGATACAACCACTGTCCATCTATTAAATTAAAGAAACGGGTGAATTCTTCATTTAGTTTTACCCTTTTTGGAAATTCCACCTGATTGACAATGAGTGCCTTCAGGTTACGAGAATCTAAAGTGTGTACTCCTTCTTTAATTACAGCAGAATAAATAGTGGATATAATTTGCAGTTGGCTGTTTGCGAGGGGAACTATGAGTTTCACACTTTCGTATTGTAATTGCTCCCAAGCAAGATCTGTTAATGAAACATTTTCTCTTATTAGTTTAAATACCCCTGAAATGGTAGAACTCCCCCGTAAATGTCTTACCAGGTATTCATAATATGTATTGGCGTGAAATTTTGAGATATTTAATAACATATTTGCATTGGTAAAGTATGCAACAGTGAACCAGAGAAAAGCGGTTTGTAAGTATTGATTAGTGCCGAAATGTCTATCAATGTATTCTCTGAACCGTTGTGATAGCTTATTTCGTTGATAGTCAGCTTCATCATAATGTTGAAGGACTGATAGAAACTCCCTCAATAGAAGTTGATCGGAGGGTGGATATTTTTCGATATAAGGTTGAATTAAGTCCACAATAGTTCTGATAAAACGTTTAAAACTCTCTCGACCTGGGTGAACCACCTCACGTTACACCTTTTGGCTAATAGACTCATTGAATGGGTCTCATCACTATTGAATGGATTGTTAATTATAAGTATTTTTTAGCTTAAAAAGACTATTTAAAGTAAATTGAGATGTATTCTTATACTGTTTGTGATTGCTAGTTGAGTTTGAATATAGTATATATATCTTCTAGGTTAAAAGCATTATTTGAGAATATTTGATGAGATAAGCAGTGGAGATTGATTTTTGGCGTTCATAAATTGGTATTATGCAAGGTTCATTGCTAGTGCAGTGGTTATACTAGCTCTTCTTTTGATATTAGCATATCTGCTTTTTCATAATGAAGAAGAAGAAGATCTCGATAAGGAAATGGAATTTTAACTTTTAAAAACAGAACTCTTAAAGACAACTCTTAATCTCGGCTTATTGTATATTTCTGACTGTAAAAAGTAAGGAGCTAATGTTGATTGAGCCATCGGTCAAGATCGTCACGTCGAATGGTAGACAAGTGGTCTGCAAAGCAATTATATCAAATTTATTCCCCATCTAGCTTCCTAGAGGGGGAAGAAAAAGTTATAGGGGAAACTATTGCAGATGATCCTAATAAATTGATTGGACGTGTAATTGAAGTTTCGCTATCTGATATTAACAACGACTACTCAAAGATGCATGTGAAATTAGAGTTTCAAATCACTGAGGTTTTGGGGGAAAAAGCACTGACTAGATTCAAAGGGCATTCTTTTGCGAGAGATTACCTAAGATTTCTCGTTAGACGTCGTCGAACCAGAATAGATAGCGTAAGTACCGTGAGAACTAAAGATGGAGTTCCTTTTAGAATTACAGTCACAGGTTTCACAACATCTCGCTCAAAGACAAGTAAAAAGGATGCAATTAGACGCAAAATGCTTGATGTAGTTGCTGAGCGTGCAGGTGAACTCAATAGTGAAGAATTCATTCGTGAAGCCACTGGAGGGAAGCTGTCTTCCCTTGTATATTTCCAATGTAAATCAATCTATCCTTTAAAAGGGGTAGAAATACAAAAGACTAAAATCTTGAAAGCAATAACTAACTAAGTAACCGCAAATAAAACTATTGCTTACTTGTTTCTAGAGAAATGGAAGAAATAGCTTTTTCTGTTACTTGGAATGTGGTTAACAAGTCCATCAATATAGCTAACAAGGTATCCACACTTACTATATTGTTAAATTTGTATTCTACTTTGTTTGAAGCATTAACTGAATGAATTGTCATTGGTGGTACTGTGAGGTTATCTGGATCCATAGCTGTATGAATAATTTCAGCTAGTTTATTGGATTCAGTTTCTATTGTTAAAAATGCTTTTATATTCTTGATAGGCAACTTTCACATACCTTTTAAAAGTAACTGGTTTACTCGATCTATAAAATCAGGTAAAAAACTCTTAGAAATTACAGCTCCCGCAGCAACAGCATGTCCTCCTACTTCTGATTGTGGTTCAACTTCTTTGACAACTTGATGTAATAGGCGACTAAGATCAATTTGGAGATCTTGGAAAGGAGGTAGTCTCATACTTACTTTAATTTTCCCTGATTGTGTCTGAGTATAACCCAATAAAGGTTTAGGATTAATATCTTTCCTCGTACTCAACATAGAAACAATAGTACCGATCATTCTTTCATCTATTGATTCTTTTCCATCTAAGAGATGAATTGCTTCTAATTCCTGCAAATTTTCATTAGCCCAGCTCATGTTTTCCGCAATTCGTTTTGAATATTCTTTTTTGATTAATTGTAGATCACGTAAAGCTGTTTGTCGATCCCCTAAACATAACGATATTCCAACATCTGGTTGTTGGATTCTCCCACAAGCATTTAAATTCGAAGCAAACACTCTTGCATCTTTTAGAAAACTAATTTGTTCTTTGATTAGCTGGTAATCTTTTTTATATATTTCCTTAGGATCGACACCATATTGTACAATTAATTCTGAAGCTAGACGGCGACATTCCTCTTCATTTAAATCGTAAAATGACCTTAATCCATCCTCCTTTTTGTACATTATATCTATTCCATCTAGGAAAAGTCTAACCTCTAGTTCGTTTTCAAATCTTAAAAACTCAGTATTTCTCAATATGGAAATAATCGAGCGAGTTCTATCAAAGAACCAAACAGAAACAGCATCAGATACCAATCTTAACCTTTTTGCATCTTCTACAATAAGCTTATTGAGTCCTATTACAGATGACTGTTCCCCCTGATCCTGACGGTCACCAAGAGCTCCAATAAGGGCTAATGGAGCTAATTTTCTATTTCGTTCATTTATTTGGATTGAAACGAAATAAGCTATACCAGCACCACTTATCTCCGATGTCCCATCAATTGAGTAGAAGTGGGGATTAAGAATATGAAAGTTTCCTGAGAGTTTGATGTTTGATGTCGGGAGATGATGATCTAAAATGAAAATTTCGTGTGATTCTTTCCATTGCAAAAAAGCGTCAGCAACTCCAGTTCCTATATCTGAGAAAATGACTGTACTTCCCCGAGGTAATGTATCCTTGAGGGTTTTCAAAGTTTGATACTCTAGACGATCAAGAATGCGAACTTGAAAGTTAAACCTTTCCCGAGAAAGTGCTGAGGCTAGTATTGAAGCTGCAGTAAGTCCATCAGCATCTAGATGTGAAAAAATGTAGATTGGTAAGTTGTTATTGACATTTTGTAGTTTTTCAGCAATGGTTTGACATGCCTCGAAAAAAGAGGCTTCAGTTGTCAAGACAATTGTCTCCGTTATATCAATCAGACTTCTAAAGCTAAAACTTTAATAATCGCCCAAGTTTTAATCTTCTTTTACTATATAAAATTATTTAAAACCGAATTATATTAGTCCTTTATCAATTAATGTACGAAATTCTTCAAAGGATAATTTTCGGCCCTCCTCGAATTTTTTCTTTGCATCTTCAGTTTTTTCCTCAATCTTCTCACGACGTTGTGCATCTTGCGCAGCACGAAATTTTTGCTTATTCTTATTAATTTCCTGACGGAGATGGCTTATCTCCCGAATATAGTTTAAATAGTCATTATGAATTGAATTTGCTTGTTCTTTTGATTCTAGAAATTGCGCATGAAGCTCATCTGCTTGTTTCCGTAGAATATCAGCATTTTTGAATGCTTGAATCATTGTTTTATGGTGGAATCTACTTTCACGTGCTTGAGAGCGAAGTTCATTCTCAAGTCCTCTAAACCGAGCTTTTAATACATTTATTCGACTTAGAATAGTCTTAAGATCACGAGCTACGACATCAGTTTCATGAACTTCACGAAATTTCTGTTCAAGTCTGGCAATTTTTTCAACAATATCTCTCTCTTCTGCAATCGAGAGATTAGAGGTTGTTTGGATTTTCCATTCTAATTCTTGAATGCTACGACGAATTTTCCTAGCTGATAGATCCGATCGTCTTTTTGGTTGGACTTTTTTCTCTTGAATTCCATTTAATTGTTGATCCAATCTCTTAGCCTGTTCCTCAAATCCTTCAACTTCTTTCAATAACAATAATTTTTTTTCCTTTATTTTTGCTATTGTTTCATTGCAATTGTCCCGTTTTTCACGTTCCTCTTTAGCAGTTTTAATAAGCTCTTTAACTTGCTCGTTTAATAAATTCCGTTTATTCGCTATTGAGGTAACTTTGCGATTGAATCCCTCCCTTTTTTGTTTGATGTCTCGAGCCATTGCCTCCATATTTGAGATCTTGAGAAGAAGTGATTCGATATCCTGTTCTGACAAGGGAGAACCTTCGATTCTTTTTTCATTGATTGATAGTATGAACTGCTTTTTGATGTCTATATTCCGTAACCAAAGATCACTATTTGTAATCAACTAGATAATAATGATAATCATTTTGAAAGACAGAAATTAATTATCTTAAATAGAGTGTTGCGTTAGATGGCTCATACTTGAAGTCGGGTTCAAATACGCCTTTTTTCCGATAATATTTTACCAGTCGTCTTATCTTAGACTCTACAAGTTGGAGGCCACGTCTTGAGTGCTTATCCTTCTTATTCCCGCTATCTAAATGTTTGCGTAGGTTCGACGCCTGACGAACGAGATTCAGGAAGTCCTCTGGCATTTTTGGCCCTAGGTCATTATTATGCATGATTTTTGTGATTGAATTCCCAGTTATCTTCTTGACACTTGGTATGGCATAGGAATCTCTGAGAATTAATCCGATCTGCGCGGATCCTAAGCCCTCTTTAGCTTTTTCTATAACTAGATTTTCAATTTCTTCGGATGAATAGGAAACCCATTCTGGGGTCTTCCTCCAAATTGGTCGGGTAGATCCGCTTTTCCCTTTTCTTCTTGCGTGCATCCTTGCCATTTACCACTTCACCGACAGTAAAGACTCATAAGCCTACTTTACAAAGTAATTAACAGTTTAACTTCTAATAGCAATCATTTAACGGAGAATTTGTATGATTCATAAATCTTATTTCATCGTTCAGAAACATAGACTTTTATGCTTAATTCGACCAGAAGTATAGAAATATTCTTTGTTACAAGTAACCTACATAAATACGACGAGATTAATGCGATATTTATGCAATATACATCAATTCAACTGAAATTACTACAGATAAACTTAGTAGAAATTCAGTCATCAAATTTAGAAGAGATTGCGATATTTTCCTTGAAGAAGTGTGCTGAAATAACTGATCATGACTGTATTTTTGTAGAAGATTCTGGCCTTTTTATTACGCAATTACAGGGATTTCCAGGTCCATATTCAGCCTATATCTTCAAAACACTTGGTTTAAAGGGGATTCTAACTTTGATGGAGGGATTTAAAAACCGAGAAGCATATTTTCAATCTACCATTGCATTAAAAATTGAAGATCGAATTGAAACTTTTTCTGAACGAGTGCATGGTATAATTTCTGAGAAGATTACAGATTCAGGATGGGGATACGACCCTATTTTCATTCCCAAGAGTGACGGGGTCTTAACTTATGGTGAATTGGGCCCCAAGAAAAATTTCCTTTCACATCGATTTTTTGCAACACAGAAGCTAATTAACTTTCTTAAAAAATACTTTGAGGTGGATTGAATATTTTCCACTGATCCCTCTAATCAAGTCATATTAACTCTAAACAAGGCATACTGTGATTTGATTTATTTATTAGATCAGAATTACCCGAAAAAAAGTGCTCTCACTTTTGTTGCAAACCACTATATCCTGAATAACAAGCTAAGAAATATCTTGAATAGAGCGAGTCTCTCAAAAAAAATGGTTACTACAATTCAAAATCATTTAGTCAAAGATTATGATGCATTAAAAGGAAGAGAGTTTCATATCGACGCCTACAATCAACTTACCACATTCTATTCTCTAAAAAATAATGATCCAGTGATAATATGTCGAGATGGCATATTAAGAGATATTTTTTCTACCTTACATACGAGAAGGGAATTAAGGATTGATCGTGAACTTTTAATCCCTTACATAAAATCAATACTGAAATTGAAACCAAAAACAATTCACTT
>JBHLPQ010000229.1:0-5602 GCA_048939265.1 Promethearchaeota archaeon | reverse complement strand
TTAAGCTCTCCCAAGTGTGAATAGACTCGCTGTTCTTTTGTTGTTTGTTCTACTATAGCCCTATAGATATCTGCTAGATCAGAGGCTAATGTACCTGATGCAGGATCAAAAGCGAAATGAATTGACCCCCTGGTCATATACGCAAGTTCTTGTAAATCCGCAGCTTGGGTATCGATTCCTAGTAAAATTGCATGGACTTGAGTATAATTATTAGTTATTAAAGGAGCGACATCGGCTAAAAATCGCGCAGCGGTTTCTACCCCGTCGGTCAGAATAATTATATGATCGTCAAGAAAGGTGTTGTTACCATACAGTGTAAGTTCATTTTGAGCATAATAGAGGCCATCTCCGATAGAAGTGGCACCTCCTGGTGTGATACTATTGATTTGACTAATTAGATCATCTCGAGTCTGTTCAACTGGTTTTAAGTTGGCATGGAGAGTGGCATCATCATCAAAACTTACTACCCCGACTTGGCATCGATTGTAAAACGAATTCACGAACAATCGAGCAGCTGCGAGAGCAGCATCAAGTTTTTCATTCCACATCATACTCCAAGATCGATCAACGACCAGCATATTATCTGGGGTTCGAATATCATACGCGACAGCCTCTTCTTCTATGTCCATTGCGGTCCCGTATGTTACCGTAAGATCGTAAACATTCAAGGTAGGTTGGACTGGAGCTTGCACTTCCAGATAATGTAATCCATAGACATCTGTACAGCTTATTACTTCAGCATCCAATCCTCCTATTGTTACATGAAAATCATCCTTATCAATATTAGGGACTGTGTACCAATTGGAGAGGACTTCTGTAATTATTAGCAGTTTTCCTGGATCATCATGGGGCCCTACATAAGCCTCGAGGCCCTCAAGGCGGGATCGGGGTGTCTGGATGTTAACAGACATGCCCTCACCAATAGAGGAGAATGTATACTGATAGTTGACCGCGTCCGGATTTGTCTCCTCCAATGTTGACACAATCAACACAAGCTCATCCCCAGGTTTAACCGTCACACTTTGAGAGAAATGTTGTGTACGTCTTTGCGTATAATGTCCAACGAGGTTATTGTTGTTAATAATAAGCAATTTAATGAATAGATCCTCATCTGTGGTTTGGGTTACATCAACAAATATTGGAGAACGCGCGCCACGTACAATTGGAACAACTCGATAGTATTTAGGAGACCACGGGGTAGGAATCATATCAATGTCCGATACAGTCCCACCATAAGGTAAGGTCGTGTCAATTTCAAGAGGAACTGAAGGATAACTTCCAGGGGTCTGCAGTTCATCCATATACATGTAATTTGATGGAGATCCCCACTCCAAGTCCTTCGCATAATTTGCTACGACAAATGCCGTGAAGACATCAACAAGATCCCAACTGGTATATCCAAGACGATCCAACATCTGTTCAAAGATATAAAAGGCATCCGTACACCCACCTGCCGCCTGAGCAGCTTCCCAGAAGTGATAAAGAGCATCAACTCCCCGCCCAGGCTCTATTTGATATTGTCCAAATTGTTCTGTCACATAATTCCAAAATAATGCTAAATCGTATGACCCGTCTTGGAATAAATTCCTGATTGGATTCTCAAGATACCCTTCGACCTGCCCGTAATAATTAGCCCACCCAAAGGTGTCATCTGTATCACAGATTGAATAGATCTTGTCTTGCAACATTCTGGCCTGGCCTTCATAGACCCATTCTGGCCCAACGCTCCCAGGATACATGAACTGAATGACATGTAGATATTCATGAACAGCAATGGCATATTGTTCGAAAATCGACGCACTTCGACCCAAATTAGTGTCAGATTCTCCAAGAAAGAATGGGTCGAACTCCATTTGTCCATGACCCGCCTGAATCCCCCCACGCGCGTTAATTCCTCCCTGGTCCCTAATCCCTATCCGTGTTCGCGAATTTCTCTCTGGGTCATCAAAATTCCATTCCAGAACCTTGTCCCGGACAGCTTCAATAAGAGCTCCAAAAATTTCGACCTGACTGAGGGATACTTCATCTATGGGAAAACCACTATCTAGGGGAATATAGTGAATCTGAAAATTTCCTTGAGGGGTATAATAGATTTGCCAGTTTGCTACATCACCCATTACGCCACTAACAGATATAAAAAAGACCATCACCATACTCATTAGAAGTTTACACGGAAATCTCATACTAAACACAGACCTCATGAGGGTTAACCAGATCACCTTGAAAATAGGGATAATGTATTCCTTCTGATTTTAAACTCTTCGTAATTTTTTGATTCTTCTAAGAGGCCGAAATTGAAGAAATTCAACTATCCTTAGGGATATAGATGAAGAAAGACTTAAGTTTCATTTCAGAAATTTTCATTCACTCTTTTTCTTTCTCTGGAGACAACAACGGATGAGTACGGATACGTTCAAGCTTTATCAAGACGCTTTTGTCTTAGGAGCGTCGATGCAGCGCGGGAACTTCGAACCTGCGGCTCACTTAATGGTTAGTATCTTAACCCGCTTAGGTGTACGGTCTAACATAGATGTCAAAACAATTTTCCAACCTCCAAATCCAGCTGGGAATGTAGCTACGATTTTTAAAAAGGCTGGTCATGGGAACTTGAATGGAATCATTAACAGTGGTTTTACTACTAGTAAACTGGGTAATGCAGCATTAATCCTCGCGGTTATAGAGCAAGAGGAGCCTCGTCACCCATTAGAACAGATTTTCGACGCTATTATCAATGATCTCATGTCACCTCAAATTACAATCACGATAAATTGGTTCTTCCAATATCCACTCAAGGATCATCTTTTAAGAGAACGTGATGCTATCTTGGATGAGACTGCTAAATTAAAAGAGTCAAAAAAGGCTAATAAACAGCGGATAAGCCAGTTAGGATTCCAATTGACTGCTTTTTCTTCAATAATTCTTGAAACCATCAACCTTGGATTATTTTTATCCCCAGAAAATCTGATTCGAGACCTAATAGCTCGTGTTGAAACACGGGCTCGTATTACTTCCTTGATTAAAATTGGCATTCTCCCTGCTATTCTAGTAATTGCAGCTGCTATAAGTATTCCATTCCTTGCAGAACCCTTATTAACCTCGAATTTAGTTACTGAAACTACTCTAAGTTATGTTGCTCTTGTTTTTGGTTCTTTCTTATTGCCAATTACGAAAATACTATATGATCGGAGTTCTCACAACCAAATCATAAAAGAAGTAGGGAATCGGGTTAGTAATCTTGGATTCGAGCAGGTTTTCCGTGAGACATTTGATCAGCTTAAGAACGAAGGAAAGTCCTCGGAGGTGGCTGCAACAACTGCTCATGGTATTGCAAATGAATTTTTAGTCAATTTTCTGATAGGAAAAGAGTCTGAATTGACTTCAAAGCAGCTTGAAGCAATGCGTCGAAATTTCGCGATTCAATCTGAACAACGGTTCCAGGTTAATCAACCTAAGGAGTAATTATGGAAATCTCAAGAGCTTCCTAACCCTATCTATCACGAAGAACATTTTTACTAAACAAACTCACTTAAGTCTTATAGATGCAAATTTTGTGTGGTTTTACTCCAGAACCTTGTGATACAGCTTTCGTTAAAGAGAGAATTAAATATTAATTAGGAACATAAATTATTAACTTCAGAAGAAATCTCTAAGAAGTGGTATTGTGAGCGAATTAGCAGCAATATATACTTTAATTGTCGTGATTTTTGCCGGTGTATTAGTCGGCCGAGCCGCAGAGATATACAAATTTCCTAAGACCATCCCATTAATACTCACAGGGCTTGTTTTAACTTTTTTGGTCGCTTACACAGATTTTACTCTTGAATTAGATGTAATACGAGATACAACCTTACTTGTGGCTGAACTGGCATTGATTGTTGTACTCTTTAAAGAGGGAATGCACACCAACATTACAGCTTTAAGAAGGTGGTTTCTTCCTATTCTGTTATTAGCATTCTTTGGCACTTTTTTAACGGCTTTTCTTGTTGGAATTTCTATCGAATTGTTTCATTTCACTTCCATTACTTTTTTAGCCGCATTATTAGTTGGTGCAACTATTTCACCAACTGATCCAGCAGCTACTTTTTCTATTCTCCGTGGAGGGGGAACTCGAGTTAAAGAACAAATAGAAACGATTTTAGGAGGAGAAAGTGCTTTTAATGATGTAATTGCGATTCTTCTAGTCGTAATAATTTTTGTTCCTCAATTAATTGAGGGAAAAGGGCAGGTTCAATTTTCTTTCAACCTTATCATCCTTGGTATTTGGGCAATCAGCGGTGGAATCTTAATTGGTATCCTTATCGGCTGGGGAGCTGTTCGATTTATAAGTATTGTAGAGAAGAAAAGTGAAATCTCCTTTATAACCCTAAGTGCAGTTTTTTTGATATTTGTTATTTCAGAACCACTCCAAATCTCCTCTGCAATTGCAGCTATTGTTAGTGGGGTAATTATTCGTAATCCTAGTTTTATTGGTATTGAAACGTTTTTTTCTCGCGCTCATTTGTATGATTTCTGGGACGATGTGACGTTTCTTTTTGAAATTGTTGCTTTTATTTTTATTGGTGTTCTTTTGAGCATTGATATTCTACCTAGCTATTTTTTCATTGCTATCCTCATAAGTTTGATTGTAATTATCAGTAGGATTATAGCTGTCTTTGTAGTGACCTTACCTTTGGAGTTTCAGAAGAAAACAGCAGAATTTTTCTCCAATAAAGAGAGGCTATTTGTTGGAATTGCTGGATTTAAAGGTTTAACCACTGCAATTCTGGCATTATTCGCTTATGTCAATTTAGAGCCATTGAATCATCCACTTGCAGAACTCCTCCTCTATTCTTCTCTTATTGTGATCTTACTCACAGGAACACTTCAAGGATTAATTATCAGACCACTTTCTAATAAAACAGAAGTCGTGGAGGAATTAAGTGAATTGGAGGAAATTAAAGCCCAAAAAATAGCTATAGAAGCAGAGCTTGAAAAATTAGTAAAAGATCGTACCGAAAAAATTATCCGATCAAGTGATTTTCGACGCTTAAGCTATCCCCTAAAAGAGGAACTCTATCTGTTGGAAGAACGATATCAAACGTTACTTGCACAGGAGGAGTCGAGGGGTGAATACTTAGAGTACCAGATTATTTTAATACAAGAAACATTAAATGTGCTTTTAAATGCCTATGAGAAGGGTGAAATTTCAGAGGTGGCTTACAAACGAACACAAAATCGTTATCTTGAGGAACTTAATGACCTTAATCTAAAGAAACGACAATTAGCCCCACTTGCAGAAGGACCTGAGACAAAGAAAGTAACAGAGGAAGTTAAAGACGTTGAATTACTGCTTGTAACTGATACAGTCGAGGCACTTTCAAAAGATCCACAGATTATGTCTAACATGCCTGAACTTCATCAGATTCAAAAACTTTGGAAACAAGCATATGGAAGAATAAATAAAATGCGGATTTCTCCTCGTTTAAAAGGTCGAAAATCGAAATCTCAACCAAAGGATGATCTGACTAATTAAGCAGATATTACAGTTTTGTGACAGCTTACAATTAAAGGTTTCGAGGATCCAATATTCGGGATTATGAAGAACATATTGAAAATAGGCATA
>JBHLPQ010000228.1:0-5645 GCA_048939265.1 Promethearchaeota archaeon | reverse complement strand
AAAAATATACTCATAACTCTCTTTTATGGGAATATTCTTACCTTGTTTTGATATTACGATTGCTAGTTCAACTTCATGATCCACCTGATTAGCTTGAGAAGGGAAAATAACAGTTTCTCTCGGTCCAATCAATGCTGATTTCGGTTTTAGAAATAAATCTGGGTGTGGAGGTAGATTCTTAGGTTCAACTCCCATTTCTTTTGCATGATCAGGATAATTCTTCGCTAAACAAATAATCTTCGATGATTTAATAGGGAGTTCAAGCGAAGGAGTGTTTTTAAGCTCCTCAAACTCCAAATGATCTATACTTGTTCGATCATGGATAATTGGAGTGATGTTGCTTAAGCTAGGATACCTCCTAATGGTATCATTTTCCCAAATCACTATTGTGCCTTTATTCATTCCAATTTTCACATTTGTTTCCTCTAGCAGAACTTTTATGTTTCAAGCTACCATGATTGATGGTAATTATTATCTAGATTAGTAAAAGAAGTATTTAAGCTTGAGATACTCCTTTAATAGGTTTTGTAAATCTGAATTAGAATGAAAATTAAACCTTATGACCTGAAACTAAAATTTAGTCAATTAGATAAAAGGAGAACAATTTGAGGATTTTTTCATGAAATGTCTAGTAACCGGTGGCGCGGGTTTTGTAGGTAGCCATCTAATCGAGCAATTGATAATGGAAAAGCATTCTGTGGTTTGTTTAGACGATTTTAGCACTGGAAAAAAGAAGAATATAGTTAATGTTGAAAGTGAAATCAAAATCATTAAGGGGGACATTAGAGACATTGATACCATTCAAGAAGCTGTAAAGGATATTGATTGTGTATTTCATTTGGCCGCTCAAATTTCCGTGTCCCGTTCTTTACGAGAACCACGATTTGATGCTTCAGTAAACATTGAAGGGATGATCAACCTTTTAGAGGCAGTTAAAGATGATTCAGTGAAATTCATATACATTTCTACAGGTGGAGCTATATATGGAGAACCAAAATCGAATCCTGCTTCAGAAACCACGTTGGAAAAGCCAATTTCACCGTATGGACTTAGCAAATTAGTAGCGGAAAAATATCTCCAGTGGTTTCATAGAATTTACGGTTTTCCATACATAATCATACGTCCTGCGAATATTTATGGCCCTAGACAAGATCCTCTTGGTGAAGCTGGAGTAATTTCAATTTTTTTAGGGAAAATAAGAAACAATGAACCTCTGAGAATTTTTGGTGATGGAACAGATACCCGAGACTATGTTTATGTCAGAGATGTTGTTGACCTGTGCATCAAGGCTATGCATTCTTCGACAATAGATACCTTTAATGCTGGAACAGGTAATCAAACTAATGTTTTGGAATTAATCAATGTCATAGAACACGTCACGAATTCCGTGGCTGATAAAAAATTT
Organism: Promethearchaeota archaeon; assembly: GCA_048939265.1. Lineage (GTDB taxonomy): Archaea > Asgardarchaeota > Heimdallarchaeia > Hodarchaeales > Hodarchaeaceae > Hodarchaeum. The sequence goes on along the minus strand of JBHLPQ010000228.1, from coordinate 4,240 downwards.
TGTAATCCCCGTCCTGGGGATGTTCATAACATTGCTTTAGATTCAACAAAAGCTTATAGGCAATTGGGTTGGAAAGCAACCACAAATTTAACTTTGGGAATACAAAAAACTTGGGAATGGTTTTCAAATCAAGACACTTAGTTTGTTAATAGGGTTTTCACCTTCTTCTTTTGCTCTATTAGCCATTTTTCATCTAGGTCATCAAATCCAAAATGGTTCCAAAATGAACCAACGACCCATGGATCTAATTTTACTTCACTTCTTGGATTTTGGGCTACTAACCAGTAAGCCTGCCACAATTCACCAACTGCAGTTTCAAAAAGACGTGAAAGCATCCCTGGTTCAGCCCTCTGACACTGATTCAAGCGTCGCTCTGATTCATTGAGAGACACAAAGGCTGCTAAAATCCACATTTCTCGTTCTGTTTTAATATTTAGCTTATATAAGTGATCTGCTAATGTTTCTAACTCCCTTCTTGCACGTTCAAGTTTCTCCTGAGTGAAAGCTGAGATCTGGAGTAAATTAGCAAAAAAAGCATAAAGATCATCATCAAAATCTCTTAAGATGTCTAAAAGAAGTGTTGCAGTCCCAATCTTAAACGCATTCGCTTGCATTAGTGGAACACAGATTGCCTCCTCGGCTGCTTTGATTAACCAAACGTAAGCATCGGCATACATTTCTTCTCTGATTCTATTGTCCATGCGCTCTAATAAAAGCTGAGTTGTTTGTCGTTTCAATTCAATTAATTTCGGATCCCATTCTATGTGGGGAGCTTGATCCATCCACCGCTGTATCTTACCTTGGGGGTCATATACAATATCAGAGTTACGTAAGATGCGTATAACTGTGGCGACTTGCCAATAAGGGACATCATTTTTCCCTCCTAGGACATCTATGAAGAATGAGGGTGGAGCATACGTCACTTTTACCTCAACATCATCAGGAATATTAGTTAAACTAGTAACAGTGGTCTCCTTTAGATCACGAACGTTCTCTCGAATTGCCCAGAGATTAATTCTTGAGTCTAGCTGCTCAAACTCATCATGGACTAAAAGACGTCCCTGTTCCTGATCTTTAGCTTCAATACTTTCTAAGAGAGATTCAATGACCCTATTGACTATCTCAGTTTTCAAAGAATAATCCTCAAATGAAACACTATATTTTAGGAATTTATTAAATTGTCATTCAAAAAGATGTTATTAGTTATTCAGATTGTGAATTTTATGTTAAAATCTCTGAATTTCTTGACTATACTGCTTGTGCTATCATGCCTATTCGTTCCATTAGTTCTCAGTCCTAGTAGTCATGCTATAGCATCATTAAAACAACCTCAAACTGAAAATACTGTTACTGTCACAACGCTTACTGTGCTTGTTGTACTTATAGAATTACCTGATGATCCCCACTATCCTACTCATACACTGGAATATTTTGAGGAGCTTTTCTTCTCTACTAAAAGTTTAAGCGTAAATCAATATTATCAGAATACATCTTATGGTGAAGTCTCTTTGATGGGAGAGGTTCTCGGGTGGTATAAAGCTGAACACGATTTAGAGTATTATGGAGCGGGAGGAAGGCTTGAGGGAGTTGATATTCGTCCTGATTATATTGCGAATGAATCTCGTACTCACGCTATTCAGGCTGGTAGAGATCCTGCGCAATATGATCTCTTTGTGGTCATTCACTCGGGAGATGGTCAAGAATATTCTGGGAATACAAATGACATTTGGTCGCATCAATTTGATCTGCGAAGGTTTGGATTGTCTACAATTAGATATTCTATGAACCATGAATTTGTCACTTATGTGACTCCTTCTCACGAACTCGGTCATGAGCTCTACTTCCCTGACCTCTATGATCATGCAAATAACTTTAAGAATATATTTGCTGGGCCATATTGTTTAATGGCATATGGGGAGGGGCATTTATCTATCTGGAATAAATACTACAGCCATGTTTCGAGAACTGATTCAGTGCAGTTTCTTAGCGATACTCATCGATTACAGATCTCTGATTTTTCAAACGAAACCATAGTGAAAATCAATCCTATCGCTCTATCCGAACCCTCTGGTATTATGTGGTTAGAACTCGCATGGAATTCCTCAGAATTTAGCCAACAAGAATTTGGTCGAGGGTGGACTATTACTGTGCGAGAAAACCTTGATTATGACAGTTTCCTGCCGAAGTTCGGAGTTATTATCGCTGAAATCCAAGTTGGTCGTCGCACCTCCCAAATTCAGACTGATCAGCTAATACCTAACGTTTATCCTCCTTTCAATGTAGTTGACGCTCATCCTGAAACTCTTGAGAACAAAAATGATGCCACCTTCTCCTTGGATGATGGAGAAATTGGAACCTACTGCTCTGGAGAAGGTTGGGCTGTTCAACTGCTAGATAAATTTGATAATTTGTCATATTTACTGCGTGTAACTAATGAAAGTAATATTCCCCGACCAGAGATAATTGATCCAGATCAACCTCTCAAAGAAGACTATGATATACTGATCTCTGTTTCAACTGAAACGTTATCCACAATTACTCGGACAGAAATTTCTATTGATAATGGCCCCTGGTTAGAATGTACACCAAATCCAGATTTAGAAGGATTTTTTTCATTTGAATTGAAAACCACCGAGATGAGAGAGGGAACGCACTTGATTCGAGCCCGAACCTTTGATAATGCGAGTATTCCATATATTGGGTACTCTCCCTTCGTAACTGTTGAAGTTGATAATAATGAGGGGTCGATACTAGTAATCGATGATGATCTAGGACGTTCTTCCGAGATAAATGTACTCTCAGCCCTAGACGATTTAGGGTACTTTGGGAAATATGAAATAAGACAAACAACCTCAATAACTGAAGCAGAAATTACTACAGAAGAAATGTTGAATTATGAAACAATTATCTGGGTTGGAAATCCATCAATTACTCCAATTAGCAACTCTCATATTAATTACAATGAATTCCGAGAGTTAAAACAATATTTGGAATCATCTGATGAGAAAAATCCTCCCCGTATTATTTTCATGTCAAATTTTAATATCTTTGATTTTAGCAATCAAGGGTCAAGCATCCAAAATGAAATAGATGACTATTTTCGTGCTCAAAGCCCAGACAACTTTCGAGCTCCTGTATCTTTATTGCAAGGTATAAATTTTTTAGTAGATCTTCCTTGTTTTACATTAGGACCAATTGACTCTGTACGGGCAAATCGAAGTAGTGATGGAGAAGTTGTCACATTATTACGTGGTGCTGTTCCTATTCTTGAAGATAAAAACCCTGAATTTCAAGGATATGGAACCAAAGGATATTATGTTGATGATGGAAATTATAAACTGGTAAACTTCCTATTTCAACCTGAATTGGTACCAGAGATCATTTTACCTAAACTCCTCAATTTAACTCTGAATTATCTTTCTGAACCTAATAATTCCTCTTTTCCAGCCAGCTCTGCTATAACATCATCAGAATCTACCTTTTCTACATCTAGTGGAATAAATCCATTATTCTACTTGACAATGTTAGCAATTGGGTCACTTAGCCTCTTTGTAGTTACTAGGAAATTTAACTAAGAGGATATTCACTCTCTACGTGGTTTTATTAACTTTCTATCTAGGTATTTGGGAGATCGTACTTAACATCAAGATAGATACCTAAAAAGACGAGAAATCCCCCAATTAAGGTGATTGGCGGTAATACTTGAGAAAAAATTATCCAAGCCAAAATCGAAGCACCTACAGTTTCCCCAATTACAGCTAAGGAAACAGTCTGTGCTGAGATATGTTTCATGGCATAAGTGTACATGGCGTGCCCTAAAAGACTAGGTCCTATAGCCAATGCAATAAATAAGATTAAATCATTTAAAGTGAATATAAGAACATTTTCTCCTAAAATCACTGCAAAAATAAATAGAAAAAATGAACAGAACGAATTTACAAAAAATACATACGGGATATTAGGAACGGTATGATGTGTTCGCATTCGCTTTCCAATAATAAAATAACATGCAACCATAATTGCTCCGATTGCTGCCAATAAAATACCTTCAGGTAACAATACTGAAGATTGTTGAGAATCAGGAGCTAGTGATATCAACAATAATCCTCCAAATCCAAAGAATAGCCCAATTAATTGATATGAGGTAATTTTCTCTTTTAACAATAGAAAAGAAATGACAACGACCCATATGGGTGATGAATTAACAACCAACACAGAAACAGCTACAGTAAGTCCAAAC
>JBHLPQ010000076.1:0-16948 GCA_048939265.1 Promethearchaeota archaeon | reverse complement strand
TTTATATCTCGGACTATCCCTTGAGTTCCGACAACTTCTCCATCTTTGATTATAGGCGAACCATTGATTTCAACATACCTAATATTACCATTCTTGTGTAGAAGTTGTCTTTTAACTAAATCTACATTTTTCCCTGAAATCGCTTGTTGAAATACATTCTTAGACTGAGCCATTTGGGAAGAAATGATATACTTAGAGAACGGAGTACCGACAATTTCTTGAGGAGAATAACCTAGAATTTTCGTTATTGAGGGAGAACAATAGGTAACTATACCATCCAGGTTACTTTGAAAAATAACATCACCACTAGTTTCCGTTAATATTCGGAATTGTTCCTCCTTCTCTTCTAATCGTGATTCAAGTTCTTCTATTCTTTTTTTTTCTTTTTTTAGAACCTCTAAAGCATCTTTAGGAATGTCTTTCCTACACAATAGATCTAAAAAACCCATTAAATTTCACTAGTGAACTAGATAAGGTGATGTAATTTAAAGATTCTTTTATCCTATGTTTGAATAATGAGAGGATAAATTGAATAAAAGATAATATTTGAATTAACTCGACAAGATTTTATGCATATCGCTGCCATTATACTTTCATTGGCATAACAGTGGCTTTTCCATCTACTACTAGCTCATTATGCTGATTAGTACAAAATGTTCGCAAAATTATTCTTTCTTGCTCATCATCTTTGTTGATCACTTCTACGACAATTGTAATAGTATCTCCAATTCTTATAGGCTTAATAAAACTTAATTCTTGTCTTAGATAAATACTTCCTGGTCCTGGGAGTTGATTAGCGAGTACTGCAGAGATAAATGATGCGGGAAGAATACCATGCGCGATTCGCCCCTTGAAGAAAGTTTTCTTTGCATATTCTTCATTAAGATGAATAGGATTTTTGTCTCCACTTACCTCAGCGAATCTCTTAATATCATCATCTGTTATTGTTCGTTCATTTTGAGCTTGTTGTCCAATATGTATTTCTGAATATTTAAATCCAACCATCCTATCATCTCAGTTATTACTTTGATAAGTATACGACCTTTTAGAGAATTTCCAATAAAAAATAATCCTAATAAATTTCTATTTATACAAAATAGATAGGGGCCTCTCCACTAGTATTTACGGGCTTGTTTTACCTAAGTTCCATTAATCCCACAACATGAGTCAATTAACTGAGATGAGATGAAGAATGGTTGAAATACCTCAGCGTATTGAAAGATTAGGTGAGATAGCAGAGAACTTAACATGGGCATGGAACCCTAAGACTCGTGAACTCTTTAAACGTCTCGATCATCCTCTATGGGTTTATACTTACCATAATCCTGTTCGTATGCTACAAATCATTCCACAAAAAAGGTTGGATGCAGCTGCTCAAAACCCAGCCTTCCTAAAACATTATGATGGAGTTGTACATAATTTCGACCATGAGTTAGATTCGTCTCGGGATACTTGGTTCCTCAATCATTATCCTCAATTTAAAGGAGAAATAGCTTATATTAGCACCGAATACGGATTACATCAATCCCTACCAATCTATTCAGGCGGTCTCGGAATTTTGTCGGGAGATCATGTCAAGGAGAGCAGTGATTTAGGAGTACCGTTGGTAGGGGTTGGATTCGTGTATCCTCAAGGGTATTTCACTCAACTTATGCTAAGAAATGGCTGGCAAGAAGCACAATACAATTACCTCAAATTTGATCAAACCCCAATTAATCCAATTTTCAAAAATGGGGATGAGCAATTACATATTGAATTGAAATTCCCTAAACCAATTTTTCTCAGAGTTTGGAATCTCAAAGTAGGTAGGACACCCTTATACTTAATGGATACTGATATCGAAAAAAATGAACCATGGAATCGAGGGCTTTCAGCACGACTTTACGGGGGGGACCAAGAAATGAGGATACGTCAGGAAATCGTTCTAGGTTTTGGGGCAGTACGAATTCTTTCGAAACTAGGTCATAACCCTGAAATATATCATTGCAACGAAGGTCATACCGCTTTTGTAGGATTAGAACTACTGAGAAGAGAAATGACTAAGAATGGAAAAAGCTTTGAAGAAGCGATCGAAGATGTTCGAAATAAAATAATTTTCACTACACATACCCCTGTTAAAGCTGGGCACGATCAATTCCCCTTTAAACTAGTGTCAAAATACTTTCAAGATTACTGGGAGAGTTTAGGAATTAATCGGGATGATTTTCTATCCTTAGGGGCATTTGATTGGGGGGATGGACAAGGCCCAAGATTTAATATGACAGCACTTGGTATTAGGTTGAGTCGATATCAAAATGCTGTTTCAAAACAAAATTGTGAAGTAAGTAACCAAATGTGGAGTGGCCTATATTCGTCACCCGAATTTATAAATCGTTCTCCAATCCAATTCGTTACCAATGGCGTTCACATTCCTACATGGACCAGCAGACCATTCCAAAGTTTGTATAATAAATACTTAGGAAAAAAATGGATCAATAAACATGATGATCCTGATATTTACGAAAAAATTGATGATATTCCAAATCGGGAATTATGGGCTGCTAGAGAAGCAGCTAGGGATAGTATGTTTGTATTTTTGCGTGAAAGGGCCCGTATCAAAAGAATTGAAGAGGATAAAGACTCACGTCAGACTTTAGTAGCTGGAGCTCTCCTTGACCCTCATGCTTTGACAATTGGATTTGCTAGAAGGTTTGCAACTTATAAACGGGCATTTTTAATATTCCAAGATATTGAAAGACTCAAGAAAAGTCTATTAGATCGATATACACCTATTCAAATCATTTTTGCTGGCAAGGCACACCCCGCGGATGATCCAGGTAAAAACGTTCTTCAGAAAACATATGAAAAAGCTGTCGACCCATCAATAGGAGGACGTGTAGCTTTCATTGAAGATTACGATATGCAAGTAGGGAGATATTTGGTTCAGGGTTGCGATGTTTGGCTCAATACTCCCCGTAGATCGCTAGAAGCCTCAGGGACTTCAGGTATGAAAGCTGCTATCAATGGTTGTATTAACTTTTCAATTTTAGACGGATGGTGGCCTGAAGGTTACGATGGAAGCAACGGATGGGCAATTGGTGGACAAAAACAGATAAACATAGAGGAACAAAATCAGTACGATGCAAATTCGATCTATCGAATACTAGAGGAGGAAATCAGACCATTGTTTTATAACCAAGATAGTGAAGGAATTCCATCAGGATGGTTAGAAGTTGTACGTAATTCAATTAAAAGTATAACACCTGCTTTTTCTGCACGGCGTATGCTTAAAGAATATGTTTCTGTATATATTCCCCAGGTATAGTCTTCATTTAACCCGTTAACATCTTTTGAGCATTCTCTTGCCAAGTTTTAACCTGCTTGTCGCTCTTTCGGCCAATCATAGTAGCAATTTCCTGACTATGTTTGCTTAGTAAATCACCAATTGTTTTAATATTTACAGCGACTAGCTTGTCAAAAGCTGCTTTTCCAATTCCTCTTACCTCTGAAACAGAGGTGAGAGTATTTATGGAAGGTGTTGTTGGCATAGCTGGTTTGACAGGCGCGGGTGTTGGTTCAGGTATAGGTTCAGGTGGTTTTTCTACAACTGGTTTGACTTTTTTCTTCTCCTTTACAGGAGGTTTCGTTACTGGTTTAGGTTTTTCCTTTTTAGGCTTAGACTTCGGTCTTAATTTAAGAGAAGGCGCTTGGTCAAAAATTTTCCCAGTTTCAATACAAAGCCAAAGATGATGTTGTTTAGATGGATCACTGGGGAGGTAATGAAATCCGATATCATAAATAGCGCCAGGACACGATTCATTGTGCAAGGTTTTAGCCACTCGCTTTGTTTTTGGGATATTTTTCTTCACCCAATGCTTACCAATGATATAAGTGTCACCTGGTTTCCCTAGTGTATGTTTCCACAACATATATAATCTTCCTCTTTGTTTAAACTGTTTAAAAACGAATTTTCCAAAAAACTATAATAGTTTCTCTAAGTCTATGAATTAATAATGAAATTCTCTATAACAATTACAGCCTTATTAATGAGTTCTTTAAGGAATTTAGTGATCATAAATGAATAGTAAAGAGCGAGAAGAAAAGAAGATTGGGGTGTTTTGTAGTGGGGGTGATGCCCCTGGTATGAATGCTTGTTTAAGAGCAGTTGTGCGAAGAGGCCTTGCAAAAGGCCTTAAGATAATCGCAATTCATAAAGGCTATCAAGGATTATTCGATGAAGCATTTGAAAAAATGACCCCCCGCTCAGTTGGTAATATTATCCAATTAGGAGGAACTGTCATCAAAACAGCCCGCTGTGAAAAAATGTATACCACCGAGGGGGTAAAGGAAGCAGCAAGTATATTGGAAAAGCATAATTTCAATGGATTAGTGGCAATAGGGGGTGATGGGACATTTCGTGGTTTACTAGAATTACAAAAACATTGGAATGGTCAAGTTATTGGAATTCCAGGAACCATTGACAATGATATCTTTGGAACGGATTATACAATCGGTTATGATACTGCTATTGATACAGTAATCCAGATGCTTGATCGCATTAGAGATACAGCGGAATCTCATGAGCGTGTGTTTGTAGTTGAAGTCATGGGACGTCATTCAGGGTTTATCGCTCTTGAGGTGGGAATTGGATGCGGAGCAGAAGAGGTTTTAATACCAGAGCATCCTATTGATCTGGAAAGCGTGGCCAAGAGAGTAATATCCGCTCAGAAACGTGAGAAGAGAAGTGTTATAATTGTGGTGGCCGAAGGAGTAAGTAATGGGAAAATATTTGAATTTTGTAATCAATTAACTTCTCAACCTGGATTAGAATTTGAAACACATATTACTATCTTGGGTCACGTACAACGGGGAGGGTCGCCAAGTGCGCTTGACAGATGGTTGGCAACACGACTTGGTGCTTTTGCAATTGACTGTATTTTGAATGGAGACACTGGAATAATGGTAGGCGAACAGAACCACCAAGTTGTTAAAGTTCCCCTTAAGGAAACACAAAAGAAAAAACATATTGATTCCTATGCTTATTCAATAATCCATGATCTAGCAATTTGAGGGTTTTTTAACGTTATGTGTGACACTTTTGTTGCTCTAGGGTCGGCAACTGATGATGGAAACGTAATTTTTGGAAAAAATAGCGACCGGCCATATTCAGAAAAACAAACCATAGTATATTTACCAAGGAAACGATATTTAAACGAATCTAAAGTAAAATGTACCTATGTATCCATTCCACAAGTTGAAGAAACTTATGCTGTATTACTTTCCAAACCCAGTTGGATGTGGGGAGCCGAAATGGGAGCAAATGAAACAAATGTTGTAATCGGTAATGAAGCAATATTTGATACAAAGGAACCACATGGACCCCCTTCGTTAATTGGAATGGACTTAGTTCGTCTCGCCCTTGAACGGTCTGCTTCCGCGATTCAAGCAGTTCATCTCATTTGTGATCTGCTTGAAATGTATGATCAAGGAGGAGCTTGTGCAGAAGATGATCCAACATTAGTATATCATAACTCCTTCCTAATAGCAGATAGTAAGGAAGCTTGGGTTTTGGAAACAGCAGGTAAGTGGTGGATTGCCCAAAGGATTAATGATGGATTCAGAAATATCTCAAATGCATTATCAATACGATCTGAGTACACCATTGCTAAAGAAGGAATCATTGACTATGTCCTTGATAGAGGTTACTGTGATAATGTAGAAGATTTTGACTTCGCTAAATGTTTTACTCAAGGTATCTATTACGAACCTACAAGATTTTCACGAGGAGGTTGGGGTAATTACCTTTTACAATCAAATTCTGGGAATATAGACCTAAATACAATGATGGACATCCTCAGAGATCATTATGGAGGTATCTGTATGCATGGTGCCTTTCGGACTACAGGTTCTCAAGTATCGTATCTTTCAGAAGAAAATTCTGTACACTGGATGACTGGATCACCACACCCATGTATTAGTTTCTTTAAACCTTTTGTAGTTCCAAGTAATGTAGATCCTATGAATATTGATATTTTTGAACACCGAGAAAAACTCAATCTATTAGAAAATGAGAGAATCGTTCAGGAACTACATACTCTAGAATTAGAATTGATACAAGCGATCCAACAGAAACTTCAAAGCGATAAACGGGTAATGATAGATCAAATAGAGACTATTACACAGATAGCTCTAAACCGTGAACGTTCTTTAATTTTAGGCTGACTAAATTTATTAAAATTTTTCTTGTAACCAGGTTACTAATCTATTCATACTCTCTTCAGGAAATTCTGCGTGCTTTGTTCCAGGGAAAACAATGAATTCTTTATCATCACTTGGAATTTCATCAAAGAGTGCCTGTCCTGCTTCAACAGTAAAAAGCTCATCGTGTTCACCTAAACCAACGAATACTGGAAAAATTAATTTTTCTGGAATTTTCAAATCATCAGATCTAAATATTTTCATAAATCGGAATGTGTACTTAAAATTGAATAAGGGATCGTCTCTACCCACCATTCCCTCACGATAATATTGAATCACAGGTTTACTTGGAAAAATGATTGAACTTAATAAAATCTTCAATTTTATAATGAATGAAACTGTTGGATATACTCCAGGTCGGAATGTTCTCGCTGCACTTAATAAAATCAAACCGTTAACATCTTTTAAGCAATGATTGATAGATAATAACGCTGAAAGTACCCCTAAACTGTGACCAAGCAATACTACTTTGGGAACTTTCTGTTTTACAAAAGAAATAGTATCACAAAGATCTTTTACTAATCTTTCTTTACTAGGATAATCTCCTCTTATACCATCAGATAGGCCGTGACCCCGTAAATCTAAGCCGAATACTGAGTAGCCCTCTTGAGATAATGGCTGTGCTAACATATCATAAGGTCCACTATGAGCTGTTATTCCATGAAATATTAAGATAGCAATGTTTTTAGGAGTAGTTTTTGGTTCCCAAGCCCTTAGGAATAGTACCTTTCCATTTGATGTGGTAATTAAATGATGAGGACCATCAAACTCATTTCTTAAAACGTTTACTTGTAATGTCATCTTTAATTCCATCTTTCAGTGTTACTTAATAAAGTTCAAGAAATTTATGCAGAAATTTTTTTTATGAAAGTCTTTTTCTTGATTATCATAACGAAATAGACCACTTTAATTTTATTCATCAATGACATCCTTGGAGATAATATTGAATTCCGACAAAAGTCAAAGCCTATCGTCTTTTTATTCAGCTTTCAATCTTCTGGAAAGAACAGCAAAAAGAACGGTTAACTCCGTAAATGAAAACCCCCCTTGTCTTATAGAGTTCTGTAAAACACTTGAGGAAGCAAGGGAAAAAGAGAAAAGGATTCACTTAGTTGGGATGGGTAGATCAGGTAAGGTAGGCATGTTACTTGGTGAATTATTAAAAAACGTTGGATTCAAAGTTTCTTATATAGGTAAAAGTCTTGCCAAACCTGTTCGAAAAGATGATGTAGTAATTGGTATTACTGGTTCAGGATGGACTAGCTTCACAATCAACTCACTACAGGAATCAATAAGTAAGGATGCGAAAATCTTAGTTTTTACCGGTGATCAGCATTCGCTAGCTGCAAGAATAGCAGATTCAATCATTCTTATTCCACGAGGATATCTAAAGGAAAAGTTCACCGCTACTTCCCATGCTCCATTAACCCCTGTTTCTCACGCCCCTCTAACTCCTCTAGGCACTGTATTTGAAATGACGACTATGTGTATTGGAATTGGAGTCATTTTAGGATTACGAGATGATTCATCTGTTAAGGGATTTAATGAAAGCGTTAATGAAGTATTAAGAGCAGCAGAAATGACATTAAGTAATATTAAACGAGATGAAAAACCTTTACAGCAGTTCATTACAATCCTTGAAACCTATTCTGGTCAATCAGAAAAAAAGGTTTATGTCTATGGAAGTGGACTGGATTCAATAATTGCTAGCATAACATCCATCAGGTTAAGTCATCTACGTATTAATTGTAAGTCAAACTATGACTGGAGATTTCGGAGCAAAGAAGATCTACTTATCGGTATCTCAGGCTCAGGTGTATCCACAAGTTCTTTAGAACGTGTTGATAGTGCGAAATCTGCTAATATGCGTATAGTTGGGTTAACATCTTTTCCAGAGTCAGAATTGGCAAAAAGTTCTGATGTTTTCCTGCCTATTGAAGGTAGATCAGAGAAAATTAGTGCAGATTTACATCAGATATCAAATCTTAGTTTTTTGATCCCATCCTTCGAATATGCTGCGGCAATCACATTAGATTCATGTGTTGCTCAACTAGCAATGGATCTAGAGATTAGTGAAATGGAAATGAAAGAAGAACACGCCAATATTGAATGATTTTAGAGTCCACCTGCAATTTTTGGAAAAAAAGACACCTCACAATTTTGGTTTATTTTCGTGTCCATTCCGTCTAATGCAAGTATATTTCGACCATTTATAAGAACTATAAACTCCTTCTTTAGCTCTTCATTTACTAAGAAAAATGATTTCCCTATTTCACCGTGTTTGGAGACAAAATGATTGAGAATTTGTCTGAATTCCATTGGTTCTTTGAGGATGATGCTTTTTACCTCTCCAAATTCACGCTGCAAAGTAGCAAAAAAAGTGAGTTTTATTGTAATCATTAGTCTTCTTTACTCGTCAGGATGACCTTTCTAAGATGTTGAGTGGCTTGTTGTGGATCAGCTGACCGAGTTATTGCTGAACCCACTATGATTATATCTGCACCACATTCAATTGCCTTAGGAATTGTTTCTGCCTTCAGTCCGCCTGCAACTGCAATAGGTATGTTGATAATTTCACTCAGCCGTTTTAATGTAGGATATGGGATTTTATCAAAACCTGACCGCAATTGTTGATCAATACCAATATGTAATCCAATAATATCTACACCTAGTTTTTCTAATTCGATAGCTCGACTGATTGGTTCATTAATTCCTATTAAATCCGCGAATATTTTAACACCAAACTTTTTGCCCGCCCCAACAGCATCTTTAATTGTACTATCTGGAGCTATACCTAGAATGCAGACGATATCAGCACCAGCTAAAGCAGCCATCTCTGTTTCTAGGTAACTAGCGTCCATAGTTTTGAGATCAGCGATAATTGTTTTATGTGGGAATAGCTTACGTAATTTAGTAACAGATTCCATACCAACCGATTTAATAAGTGGAGTACCTGCCTCAATCCAATCCACTCCTCCAAGTGCACTTTTCTGGGCAATTTTTATAGCTTCATCTAGATCTCGGAGATCTAATGCGATCTGAAGCTTTGTGTGCGTCTGAATAGGGTGAATACCGAGCTCCTCTAATTTACGATTTGAAGGAACTCCTAAATCTCCCCAACCTCTGATATAGTAATATTCTTCTAAAAGGGTAGAGAGGTTAAGGGTGTGACCTTTTGCTGGTCCTTCAGGTAAAGGTTCTTTTTGAAATCTTAGAGGGAGAACATCATCGTCTTTAGTCAATCCTTCTCTGATATTAAATAAGCGCTCTAAATTATAAATTCGCTCCCCTATTTTCCTGAACTCAGTTTCATCAATATAAAAACCTGTAGCAGTCGTTAGAAGCTTTGCATAAATATCAATTTCACAATTAAGAGTTGTGAATACTGCCATTGATGTAAATTTACACCATTCTGCAGAGTCGAGAACTGCAAATACATCCTGTAGGGTCTTCACCAAATCAGCTTTTTTATCCTCTATAAAAGGATCTACAAAATGTGGTAAACTTAATACTTCTTGAATGACTGTATACGCTTTTAAATGAGTTCCACCACTATTAGAGGTGACATAACTAAGTCCCATACCCTTAACTCCCCTTGGATCATAAGCAGGCATCTCTAGTCCCTTAACATGACATGCAAATTTATCAGTCCCTTTACCAATCTGTCCAGCGGCATCCTGCACCCCATTTGCTAACATGTCACCATCATTCCTTCGATATGCGATATCGCCTATCAATGATAAAAGTGCTTGACCATCACCGAAGGAAATTTTGTTAGGAACTAGATTCTTTTCCCCACATTCCATGAACCACCCAATTACGTTTCCAGTAGAGATTGTGTCTAATCCTAGTTCGTTACAAAGCGAATTAGCTTTAAATATAATCTCAATGTTGCTTATTCCACAATTAGGACCTAATGCCCATAAGGATTCATATTCAGGCCCATGGGTTTCTGTATCTTTGTATTTCATTATCCTCCCACATGCAATAGGACACCCCCGGCACGGTTCTTTCCTCACCAAATATTCCCGAAGTGTCTCACCTGCTATTTGACGCACATCTGTAAAAATTCCAGTGGTATAATTATTAACAGGGAGAATACCGTGTTTATTCACAAGATTGACAAGAATAGGGGTCCCATAAAGCCCCATTCCCGTTCCTGTAACTGGATGACCTTTCAAGATTTCTAGAAATTTCTTATTTATTGATCGAAACGCAAACTCATTCACAGGTAAAATTTTAGTAGATCCTCGCACAACCACAGCTTTGAGCTTTTTTGACCCCCAGACTGCTCCTATTCCACCTCTTCCCGCGGTTCTTGTTCCATTGATAACGCAGGCGTAATGTACTAATTTTTCCCCTGCAGGGCCAATTGTAGCAATAGAATAGTCCTTATAAATAACTTTTAACTGCCTCTCTGCCTCATCAGTAGTTTTTCCCCACAACGAGGTTGCATCTTGTACTGATACTTCATCGTCATTAATTAAAAGAAAAACAGGAGTGTCGGAAGCACTTTCAATAATAATCCCATCATACCCCGCTCGTTTCAGCTCCACTCCTAATCTACCCCCACAATGAGTATCATTAAGTGTTTTTTTTGTAAGAGGGCTTTTGAACACCATGCACCAACGTGATGTAGTAGGAGATACAGTCCCAGTCATCGGACCAGTCATAATGACAATTTTATTCTCTGGGCTTAAGGGATTTATACCTCTTTCAAGCTCATCAAATAAGATTTTAACCCCATAACCTCTTCCCCCAAGATATTGTTGAGCGACTTCTAGGTTCAATGGTTCTTTTTTAATCTCTTTTGTCTTTAAGTTAATCCTTAAAATAGTTTTAGCGTAAGCCAAGATTTAAACCTACTAAAAAAGCAGTTTTTCTATATTTTATATTCATCTAATGATGATTTAACATTTTTTCCCCAACGAGAATTCCTTTAATTCACTTAAGAAAGGGGTGTTTAAAGCTTGTTAAAGTGAGGACGAATTATGTACGCGGACTTTAATGAAAAATTAGCAAAATTAATTGTTCAATATTCAGTCAATGTGAAAGAAGACGATCTTGTGTTAATTCAAGCTCCAATTAACGCGGAAAGTCTCGTGCGAGAAATTTATGGCGAAACTATGCGAGAAGGTGGGAATATCTTGTTTATGAGTTTATCATTTGATGGTCAAGAGGAGTTATTCTACAATTTGGCCACAGATAAACAACTACAATATGTTGATGATCTTCAAGTTGAACTCTGGAAAAAAGCAACAGTTTTGAT
Organism: Promethearchaeota archaeon; assembly: GCA_048939265.1. Taxonomy (GTDB): domain Archaea; phylum Asgardarchaeota; class Heimdallarchaeia; order Hodarchaeales; family Hodarchaeaceae; genus Hodarchaeum. The sequence goes on along the minus strand of JBHLPQ010000076.1, from coordinate 5,442 downwards.
AGCAATTCTTTCTGTATATAATACACGAGCGCTAACGAATGTTTCAGCTGAGAAAAAAGTAATGGTGAGAGAAGCAAGGAAAGAGATTACTCAAATTTACCTTGAACGAGCAGCGAAGAAAGATCTAAGATGGAATTTATCACCATTCCCCTGTAATGCTTATGCTCAAGAAGCACAAATGGGAAGATTAGAGTACTTAGAATTTGTGTATCAAGCATTGAATCTTCAACAAACAGACCCAGTTAATTATTGGAAAGGAGTAGAAAAGGATCAACAGGCGATCATAGACATTTTGAACAATGGTTCTGAATTTCAGATAATTGGTGAAGATACAAACTTGACCTTAGCGATTAATGGAAGGAAATGGATTAATGACTGTGGTCACGAGAATCTCCCAGCTGGAGAAGTTTTTACTGGCCCACATGAAGAGGGAGTAAATGGAACCATTCGTTTCACGTATCCTGCAATTCGAGAAGGACAGGAAGTTGAAGATATTCGTTTGACCTTTAAAGAGGGGAAAGTTGTTGATTATAATGCGGCAAAAGGAAAAGCACTCTTAGCAAAGATGCTAGCCATCGAGAATGCGAATATTCTTGGCGAGTTAGCTGTGGGTACCAATTTAGCAATAACTAAATTCACAAAAAATATGTTATTTGATGAAAAAATGGGAGGAACTGTCCATCTTGCTCTAGGATCTGGTTATCCTGAAACTGGCTCAAAAAACCAGTGCGCTATCCATTGGGATATTCTTAAGGATATGAAAAGTGAAGAATCTAAGATATTTTTGGACGGAGAAGTGATATATAAGGCGGGTAAATGGTTAATTCCCAAATAAAAATCACAGATGAACAACATTTCCACTTTGTAATGACTGAAGGGCAGCTCTAGCCACCCTAAGAGCAGATAAACCATCAGTGAGAGGGATGGAAACCTCTTCATCATTTAATACTGCTCTAGCAAATGCACTGACTTGATCTACAAAAAATGGAAGCTGATCTAAATCTTCCAAGGTTGGTTCAAGTCCATCTAATTCAGTGTTTTTAATAGCAGGTTGTTTTGAAGGATCAATATGAATTGTTCCATCCTCACCGTAAACAATCATTTTTGTATTACTTCCAACCTGATCTTTCAAATCAGGCTCGGCCCAGGAAGCTTCTATGGTAACCAACACACCTGATTTTGATTGAAGAGTCATTACAACAGTATCCCATGTCTTAATCTCAGGATATACTGCATTAGAACCAATGGCATAAACAGTTTTAATTGGATCATTCGGTCCTAGGAACCATTGAACGAGGTCAATATCATGAATTGCAAGATCAACAGGTATTCCACCACTTTTGGTTAAATCCCAAAACCATTCAGCTGTTGGTGGCCCATTTCCCCTTCGGTGTGCATGAATAGAAACTAAAGGCCCAATTTCCCCTTTATCTATTACTCTCTTTGCCGTTGAATAATGAGGTAAAAATCGGCAAATCATGGCAACCATTAATTTTGTTTTGTTTTCCTCTAAAACACGTTCAACCTCTTCAGCCTCTTCTGGAAATAATAAGATAGGCTTCTCACAGAGAATATGTTTCCCACTTGTTGCTGCAGCAACAATATATTCTTTATGCACGAATGTTGGCACACAGATAGATACAGCTTGTAATTCAGGATCATTGAGAGCTTCTCTGTAATCCTCAAAAATCTCAGTTATTCCAAAGAATAAAGCCGCTCCTTGGAGTGCTACTGGGTTCCGGGTTGCAAACGAGTGTAATTCGGTCCATGGACAGGCAGCATAAGCAGCTGCATGAACTTGACCAATCCCTCCTAATCCAATAACTCCTACCTTAATAGGATTGGCAACTTTCGAGATACCTGAAAGAATTTCATAAACTTTTGGGGATGTCTCTGTAGAGAGCATTGTACCAATAATTCGTTCTTCAATGCCAAGCTCAGTGCCTAGAATAGATTCCATTTCTCGTAAAAATTTACCAGCTACAAGAGATAATTCAATATAAGATAATTGATGCCAGTTTGGAAGACCAATGATGTTTTCAGCGATTTTATCAGTAATAGGACAGCGAGGATTAGTATAAGCCACTTCCTCTTCAAAAAAAGGACACGTAAAAGGACATTTTCGTTCCCCATATCCCATTCTTTCTTGGAAAAGAGTAGATGTGTAAAGGCCCGCAGGATAAATCAATTGGGTTATTTGGAAATCACGATTAAGACGATCAGCCAATTCTTTTCCAGACATCCCAACAATCGAAGGATCAACCTGTATAGCATAAGCATGGAATACATGTTTTCCATTCTCTGGACTTTGAGGTAAATTTATTCCTGGGATATCTCTTAATAATGAATTTAAATATAGAGAGTTTTTAATTCGTCCTTTATTCATTCTATCAAGCTTTTTAAGCTGTTCTAAACCTATTGCAGCTTGCATTGTGGTCATCCGATAGTTATATCCTAATCTATCATAAGTATACCAAGATGGCTCTCCATGATGTCTAACTAAACGACATCTCTCTGAGAATTCTTTATCATCTGTGATAATCATCCCACCCTCACCAGTCATCATGTTTTTAGATTCAAAAAGACTAAAACATCCTGCTTTTCCAAATGTCCCAACTTTTTTTCCTTCATGTTCTGCTCCATGTGCTTGACAGGCATCTTCAATTAAAACTAAATTATGTTCTTTAGCAAATTTAAGAAGGGGAAATAAGTCCATTGGATAACCAAATAAATGCACAGGGATAATAGCCTTAGTTCGATCAGTTATCTTATTCTTTAAATCAGCATGATCCATACAAAGAGTTATTGGGTCAATGTCAACAAAAACTGGAATAGCATTTTGATGTAAAACAGCTGTAGCTGTAGCAACAAACGTGTAAGGTGGAATTAAAACTTCATCACCAGCTCCAATTCCAGCTGCAGCGAGAGATACATGTAAAGCCGAAGTGCCCGAACTAACTGCAATCGCGTATTTACTACCCATATATGTAGCAAAAGCTGTTTCAAACTCCTCTATTTCAGTACCACTCATAAAAGTCAATCGTTTATTACGCATAACACGCTTAACAGCTAGGATTTCTTCCCGCTCCACTTTTCGATCCATTGGGAATAGATCTCGGGGTTTTATTTTACGGGTCATTAAATTCTACAACTCCATTTGAGTAGATAATTATGAATTAGATTATCTTCAGAGTTATTTTTAGTTATGGAGAGACAAAACAGTAGAAAGCAAAAAGTCTTCTGTCTGAAAAAATCATCACTTTATCTGTTAAAAAAAGACGAAAGTTTATATATTATTTAAAGACGTAATTAATTAAACCCAACTTCTGAAATGAAAGAGTAATTGTGCGAATGGAACAATTTTAAATCTCTAAAGTCTGTAGAGATCAAAAATTAGAACATGTAGGATGATTTTGCTTTTTTGTGAATTTGGGTTCTATTCGTCTTAGAAGTGTAAAAAATGTCTTATAGTTTTGATTCAGAAGAGACGCATGATGTCAAGATTGGAGATGTCAAGCCTCTCGAAAAAAGATTGAATGTGGTATTTCAAGTCACCGACGCTGGTGAAGAACGAGAAATAAATAAAAGATCAGGTGAAACACATCGGGTTTGTGATTTCACTGTTGCAGACGATACTGCATCTATAACCTTAACGCTCTGGAATGAGGATATTGACGCGATCTCTGTTGGAAACGTCTACAAACTTAGTAATGGTTTTGCCAATGTTTTTCAGAATTCCCTGAGATTATCAAAAGGAAAATTTGGTGAAATTGGTGAAGACTCAACTGTTTTTGATGAAGTAAACCAAGACAAAAATAGATCATCTGAACATGTAGAGGATCCTCGCAGAAGATCCTATAGACAACGTGGTGGCGGGTATGGTGATAGAGGAGGGTATGGTGGCCGATCATCTGGGTATGGCGGCCGTTCTGATCGTGATCGAGATCGGAGTTCTCGTTCACGTTGGTAAAAGCAGTATTTTACAAACAACACTCGTATCAAGAAAAAATTACGAGTGTTGTTCCCATTCTTTTGTTATCGACAGATAATATCAGTGATTTTCATGGAATTGTTCTGCAGCAATTTTAGCTCTTTTAGTATCGACTTCTACTCTTTTTTGAACCCAGAAAAGATCAATTCCTCCCGCTACCAGTGCAGAAATAAAGAATAACCATACTAAAGGATCCAAAGTCCCAAATATTAGTAAATCAACAATCATTTTTGACCATAAAATAATCAAGGAATACCCGAAGGAGATGAAAATATAGCTCATAGTGTCTATGTAAAGCCAGTTCTTAATCCACTCCACCCCAGCAAATTCAATGTATGCTCCAACAAAACATGCGATAAACATTAGTCCTAGACTATGTGAAGCTAAGAAAGCGAGAAAAGTAAAGCTAGCTCTCGCAAATAAAAAATATTGATCTCTCCGTGTTCTTCCATATCTCCATTCAAAAATAAAAGTAGGTAGAATAAATACTACACCTGGTAGAAAAGCAAACTCAGGAAGAACCATCATAACTTTCCCTATGTTGTATGTAAAGATAGAGACCATCCCCCAAGCGAAACCAACGTACGCTGAATATCCAAAATCGGGATCCCACGGATGATACTTCCATTTCCCAGAATTAACACCCCAATAATCGGTAATATACCCTACTGTGAGACCAAAAAAGAAGAAAAACCATTCATCGAATCCTGGTTGTGCTATAATGCCGTAGCAAATCATATAAAGTATCCCTAGCACTAAACAAATCCAATCGTTCTGGGTTTTATTATTCAACCATAAAACAAATGGAACTCCAGCAATAAAAAAGATTAGATTGAATAAAGGAATATAGGGCGCAAGTGGTGCTATTAGAACCATTAACAAATCCCGTCAAAGTATAATTTTGAACGTATTATGAATGCTATTAATTAAGAGATTAAGTCTCTTGCTTCACATTCATACCTTAGGTCTTTTTGAATCTTGACCCTAAGGTTATTATCAGAGAAAACCATGTCTAAAACAAAATAAAAATAAGAAATTAGTAAATAAGAACTTAGGTTTTCCGTATAATTTCTTCTTTCAGAGAGGAGTCAATTTAAATAAATAATGAAAAGATCACCTCAGTAAAAATTATGATGATTCTTGAATTATAGTGATGGAAATGACAGCCCGAGTTATTGATGAGAAGGAATTCGCAGAAATTATTAAATCAAATACACAATCAAATTCACCCCGGCCTTTAGTAGTGGATTGTTTTACCGATTGGTGCCCACCGTGTAAAGTAAGCGCTCCTATCTTTGAAAAATTCAGTCAGAAGTATACTGATGCTGATTTTGTGAAAATAAATGTTGATAAAAATCAAGGAGTAGCAATGAAATTACGAGTTCAAGGAGTCCCAACTTTTGCAATAATCATTGGAAATAAGTTAATCTCTAAGATAGTGGGAGCAGATA
>JBHLPQ010000227.1:0-5718 GCA_048939265.1 Promethearchaeota archaeon | reverse complement strand
TGTAAGTGAAAGTTAGGCTATATCAATTCAATAAGGTTAGAATAAGTGCGCCCTTAATTCTTTTATTTTTAATCGTTAACTGTGCTAGCGCCTCCAAGAGTGATATTCCTGAACCTAATGACTCCTGGGATTATACAATCAAAGATGCATATATGGCTTTTGCATATTCTGCCGGTTTTATATATTTCAAATCAGCAACTCAGGGTTATCGTCTAGAAAACACTCTCATACCTATAGACGAAGAAATCACCATAAAGGTAATATCATATGACGTATTACCTCAGACGATAATAATCTACGAAGTTAGTTGGGAAAATACAACAGTTCTAGTTAATAGTTCATCTTTACTCACCAATTTTGGACTCCAAGAATCTTTGGGTCGCGGAGTGATTGGCTCTGGTTTTGATTTTTTATTCAGCGATACCGGTGTTACGATAGGAGAGTGGGTGTTCATCGTACCAGTTGACACATTACTTTCTACTATCGACGTATGGAACCAATCAACTTTGCCTGGTGCAATAGAAGGAATGGAAACAGTCCTGGATTTGGGGAATGAAGAAAATGAGAAAGATTATCATTTGTGGATTAAGTACGAAGGTACTATGGTGGATGATAGTTCCGAAATAGATCTAGAATTTACCTTTGAAGCATCTTTTCGCTGGGAGAAGACAAACGGCGTCCTTTTGACTTATCAAATCAGTATTTCCATGAAGGGTGGATACCAGAATCAAGATGCTACTTTTAATCTCGAGTTAAGGCTAGATAGGACTGATTTGAAGGATTTTCTAGGACAGGGTGTTTCTGGTTTTGATCTTTTTATTCTATTAGCAGGTATACTGGTATTAATCTGTATTCGACCTTACTTAAGAAGAAAATACATTTAATTTTTACTTGTTTAGACACTAGCAATCCTCTTAATAGGAGTAAGCAAGAGTGTCGAAATCAAACGAGTGTATATCTGCAATAATGATTGGTGCTGGGAATCGTGGTAAAGATGTTTATGGTACTTATGCTTTAAATCATCCTCAAGACTTGAAATTCGTCGCTGTTGCTGAACCTCATCCAGTCAGAAGAGAACTATTCGCGAAAGTTCATGGCATTCCTTCCTCCCATCAATATAAAACTTGGGAAGATTTATTACAATCCAAAATTGCAGAGGCAGCATTTATTTGCACCCAAGATCAGATGCACATTGCTCCAGCAGTTAAAGCACTGGACCTTGGATATAATGTGCTACTAGAAAAACCAATGGCTACTAAGATTGATGAATGTATTCTACTAACAAAAAAAGCGGAAGAAATGAAGAAGCAATTACGCATCGCTCATGTACTACGATATACTCCTTTTTTTAAAAAAATCTTCAAAATAATTCAATCTGGACAAATAGGGAATGTAATAACAATTGACCATCGGGAGAATGTCTCTTATTGGCACATGGCTCATTCCTTTGTCAGAGGAAATTGGGCTAAAGAAGAATCATCAAGCCCAATGATCCTTGCAAAATCTTGTCATGATCTAGACATACTTTATTGGCTTGTAGGCAGTTCTCCCCGATTCATAAGCTCTTTTGGAACTTTAAAGCATTTTAAACCCGAGGAAGCCCCTTCTGGAGCCACAAGTCGATGTTTAGATGGTTGTTTTGCCATTGATTCATGTCAGTATTATGCTCCTCGAATCTATATTGATATAATCCCACTCCTCCGTATGGCACAAATTGGAGGATCTGGAAGAGTACGTTTCATTGCAAATTTGGCTTTAAAACACCCACAACTCTTCTCTAAACTAAAAAATTTTCCAGGTTTCCGTCAAGTGGATAAATATCAAGGTTGGCCCGTTTCAACCATAACGGAGGATCTTACAACAGAGGGGAAATGGAAAGCCTTGAAAACTGGTCCTTATGGCCGTTGTGTTTATTTTGCTGATAATGATGTTGTTGATCACCAAGTAACAATCATTGAATTTGATAATGGCGTCACCGCTACGTTTACAATGCATGGTTTTTCCCACTTCGAAGGGAGAACGATTCGCATTGATGGTACAAAAGGTACTCTAATAGGGGAGTTCCTAGCCTCTGGAGAGAAGCTCATACTATATGATCATTTCCATGAAACGGAGAAAGTTATAATCGACCAAAAAATGAATCTTGATGCTGAAATTGGACATGGGGGAGGTGATATTGGTCTAATTAGATCTTTCATTAAATCATTACGTGATTCAGAGGAACCACTTACAACTGCTAAATCAGCTTTGGAAAGTCATGTAATGGCATTTGCTGCAGAAGAAGCTCGACTGACAAATAGCACAATCCAATTAGCTGAATTTAAGAAGAAGTTTTAAAAACAGTAAAAAACAATTTTGTTTCTTTTCCTTGACTATTACGGTGATTATAATGGAATCAATCTATGATGAAATGGCAACAAGTGTTGTAGAACTCAACATGGAGAAAGCTAAAAGCCTTGCACAAAAAGCTGTTGATGATAATCTCCCCTTACTTGAAGTGATTGAGAAAGGTTATGGTACTGGTATTAAGAGAGTGGGGGATCTTTGGGATCAGGGTGAATTCTTTCTTCCAGAACTCATGAGAGGGGCACAGATAATGCAAGAGGCAGTGGATATTATTACACCTCATCTCGAAGATTCTGAAGTTCGAGAAACTAAGGGTAAGGTTATAATGGCAACTATTGAAGGAGATATTCATACAATCGGGAAAACGATTGTTGCGACCATGTTGAAGGCAAATGGTTTTGAAGTTATCGATTTAGGGCCTGATGTGAAAGCTGAAACAATTGTTGCAGAAGCTGAAAAACACCAAGCTGATCTTATCGGTGTATCAGCTTTGTTAACAACAACAATGATGGGACAAAAGAAAGTTATTGAAATTCTCGAACAACAAGGTATCAGAGACAGGTTTAAGGTTATGCTTGGGGGTGCTCCTGTCACATCAAAATGGGTAGAAGAATGTAAAGCAGATGGGTACGCAGAAAATGCTGTCTCCGCAGTTACGATTGCGAAAAAGTTGCTTGGCCTTTCTTAAAATACTGCAACGGATTAGATGAACAATGGATTTTCTCTCCCTCTTACACGAAAAGGAGATCTTATTGTTTGATGGCGCTTTAGGAACCGAATTAATGCTCAGGGGTCTGAAACCTGGAGAAGCTCCTGATAAATGGAATATTGATCACCCAGAAGTAATTAGAGAAGTATTTCAGAAATATTTTGACGTTGGGAGCGACATCGTTCAAACAGCGACATTTAGAGCAAATGGTGTCGCTCTAGAAAAGTATGGAATCGAGAATCTGTTAGAGGAAATCAATAAAAGCTCAGGGGAAATATTACAAAGTGTTTGTCCACCAAATAAATGTGTGATTGGTGATATTGGCCCCTCTGGTGAGTTTCTTGAACCTGTAGGTAAAGCTTCCATCAAAGAACTGAAATTGGGGTTCCAGAAACAAGTAAAAGCATTAGCTCCTTATGTCGATGCGTGGCACCTTGAAACATTCTCTGATATCCGAGAAATGAAAGCTGCAATTCTTGCTGTCCAAATTGAATCAAATAAACCAATCATTGCTAGTATGACTTATAAAAAAACTCCAAAAGGTTATTTCACAATAATGGGTAATCCTGTTATTGATTGTGTTTCTGAGCTCCTCAACTTAGGAGTAGCTGTTATTGGGTCAAATTGCACTCTCAGTAGTGATGATTTTTTAGATCTTGTGAAAACAATGAGAGAAGTTACTCCAAAGACTCCACTTTCAATTAAACCAAATGCGGGGAGCCCACAACTAGAAAATGGAAAATCAGTCTATAAACAACCTCCAGAAGACTTTGCTAAAGACATAAAGAATATCCTAGAATATGATGGCCAGATCGTTGGGGGTTGTTGTGGCACGGGGCCAACACACATTCAGTTACTTCGAAAAGTTATTGATGAACTCCAAGGAGGATAATATCCTTTGACAATATTACGTCCAAAAATAGAATTATTAACAAATGAGTACAAAAAAAAGATATTCCAAGAAGCAAAGACTATTCTTCAGACTCAGGGAGTCGAGATAGAAAATTCTGAAGCACAAAGTCTTTTGCAGGATGAAGGAGTGGAAAATAAAGATTCAACGTATTTTATTCCTGGGGATTTGATAGATAGATTAAGAGCGTATGCTCCTTCAGAAATAAAATTGTTTGATAGGGAAGAAAAGGAAGTAATTAACCTTTCAAAAGATAACATCCATTTCGATCCTGGATCAGCAGCAATTTTTGTCCAAGATTTAGATTCAGGAGTTATACGGGAAGCATTATCATCAGATTATATAAGGTTCTCAAAGATTGTAGAACACTTGCCTTATTTTGAAGCAAATTCAACAGCAATAGTTTATTCGGATGTCCCTAATGAGGCACAGGATTGGCATCGCTTATACCTATCTCTTCTAAACTGCTCCAAACCTGTTGTTACGGGAACTTTTCGAATTGAAAGCTTTGCGGTAATGCGAGAACTTTTAGAGATAACCAGAACTTCAGCTGAGAAATTAGCAGAAAAACCACTTGCTATTTTTGACGCTTGTCCTTCTCCTCCACTTATGTGGTCTAACCTCACAACACAAAGCGTGATTGATGCAGCTAAAAGTGGGATTCCTACTGAGTTTGTCAGCATGCCACTTGCTGGGTCCACCGCTCCTATTACGTTAATTGGTTGTGTGACTCAACACACTGCAGAAAGTTTAGCTGGTCTTGTAATTGCTCAATTAGCAAATCGAAACGCACCTATCATATGGGGTGGATCCCCTGCAGTCTTTGATATGAAATATGGAACGACACCTATGGGTGCCATTGAAACAATGATGATGAATATCGCGGACGCTCATATGGGGAAGTCCCTCAATCTTCCAACCCATGCCTATATGACATTGTCTGATTCTAAAGTTCCAGATGCTCAAGCTGGTTTTGAAGGAGGTATGGGAGCTCTATTAGCTGGCCTTACTGGAATCAATATGATATCAGGACCAGGGATGCTAGATTTTGAATCGACCCAAAGCTTTGAGAAAGTCATTATTGATAATGAAATTGCAGGGATGGTTAAACGCCTTATACAAGGAATTAACGATTATGGTGAACCATTTGCTCAGAATATTCTCAAAGATTATGATAGTCAGGTTTCACTTTTATCTCACCCAACTACGTTGAATTTATTCCGAAAAGAACTTTATCTTCCATTCATAGTTGATGGGTATCAAGTGATAAATAGAGAAACCCGCGACTTGTGGAAATTGAGTGGTGAAATGTCAGCACGACAAAGAGCAAAACATATCGCTGTTAAACTTAGTGAACGAAGAGCTAGGCACCCAATTGATGAATCACTAAAAAAAGACTTGGATAAAATCGCTGAAAGACATTTACATTAAAATTAAAACCTCAAAATTCCCTTAGTATATCAGTCGTTTTTTTCAAGGTTACAAACCAACCCCCTAAAACAGCATTATGGTGGCTGATAATTTGTTTTGCTGTAAGAAGATCAGAATCCCATGTACTATGAGCATCTTCAACTAATGTCACTTCAAAATTAAGACTAAACGCTCTTCTACAAGTAGTATCAATACAGTATTCCGTTTGTAATCCTGTGATTATTATTTCCTTTATTTCACGAGAACCCAGTTCACTCTTGAGAGATGTGTCATGAAAAGCATCTGGAGTTGACTTTTGAATAACTAGATCCCTTTTATGGGG